>NZ_BAAAUT010000029.1:0-93918 GCF_039534085.1 Planomonospora alba | reverse complement strand
GGCGAGCCTGCGGGCCACGATGTGGAGCCTGGTGCTCGCACCCGCGGGGTGAGGCGCCCGGACGCCGCCCCGGCGCGGCCGGAGCGATGAGAAGGCCCTCCGCGGACAGTCCGCGGAGGGCCTTCGTACGGTGCCGGGCCTCAGCCGATGCGCCAGGTGTCCCCGGACAGCAGCAGCTCGTCGAGGTCGCCGGGGCCGCGCTGCGCGGCGGCCTCCTCCAGCTGCGCCGACATCAGCTCGTCGTAGGACGGGCGGTCGACGCTGCGGAAGACGCCGATCGGGACGTGCTCGAAGGCGGGCTCGTCCAGCCGGGAGAGCGCGAAGGCCAGCGACGGGTCGGGGCGGTGGGCGTCGTGGACGAGGATCTCGCTCTCGTCGACCTCCGAGCGGGGCACGACCTCGATGCCGCCGTCGGCGGTCCGCCGTACCGCCTTGGAGGCGCTGACGACGGGCTGCCCGTGCTCCAGGCGCAGCGTGATGTCGTCGCGCTGCTCGGGGTCCTTGAGCTGGTCGAAGGCGCCGTCGTTGAAGATGTTGCAGTTCTGGTAGATCTCCACCAGCGAGGTGCCCCGGTGCTCGGCCGCCTGGCGCAGCACCGACTGCAGGTGCTTGCGGTCGGAGTCGATGGTCCGGGCCACGAAGGACGCCTCGGCGCCGAGCGCCAGCGAGATCGGGTTGAACGGCTTGTCCAGCGAGCCCATCGGGGTGGACTTCGTGATCTTGCCGACCTCGGAGGTGGGGGAGTACTGGCCCTTGGTCAGGCCGTAGATCCTGTTGTTGAACAGCAGGATGTTGAGGTTGACGTTGCGGCGGAGCGCGTGGATCAGGTGGTTGCCGCCGATGGACAGCGAGTCGCCGTCACCGGTGATCACCCAGACGCTCAGGTCCGGCCGGGAGGCGGCCAGGCCGGTGGCGATCGCGGGCGCGCGGCCGTGGATCGAGTGGAACCCGTAGGTGTTCATGTAGTACGGGAACCGGGAGGAGCAGCCGATGCCCGAGACGAACACCATGTTCTCGCGCTTGAGCCCGAGCTCGGGGACGAAGGACTGCACCGCGGCCAGGATGGCGTAGTCGCCGCAGCCCGGGCACCACCGGACCTCCTGGTCGCTCTTGTAGTCCTTCATCGACTGCTTGGCGTCGGA
Organism: Planomonospora alba; assembly: GCF_039534085.1. Lineage (NCBI taxonomy): Bacteria > Bacillati > Actinomycetota > Actinomycetes > Streptosporangiales > Streptosporangiaceae > Planomonospora > Planomonospora alba. Next base: position 92,776 of record NZ_BAAAUT010000029.1, on the reverse strand, counting down.
CTTGGGCACCAGGGCCAGTCCCTTGCCGTTGAGGCCGTTGAGGAGGTCACTCACTGTCGATCACATCCTGGATCACGCCGGCCAGCTCCTCGGCCTTGAACGGGAGCCCCCGCACGCGGTTGTAGCTGATGATGTCGACCAGGAAGCGGGCGCGGAGCAGCAGCGCGAGCTGGCCGAGGTTGATCTCCGGGAGCAGCACCTTGTCGTAGGACTTCAGCACCTCGCCGGTGTTGGCGGGCAGCGGGTTGAGGTGCCGCAGGTGCGCCTGGGCGACCTTCCCGCCGCCGGCGCGGATGCGCCGTACGGCCGCCGCGATCGGGCCGTAGGTGGAGCCCCAGCCGAGGACGAGCACGCGGGTCCCGCCCTCGGGGCCGTCGGGGTCGTCCACCTCCAGCGCCGGGATGTCCTTCGCGATCCCGTCGATCTTGGCCTGGCGGAGCCGGACCATGCGGTCGTGGTTGTCGGGGTCGTAGGAGATGTTGCCGGTGCGGTCGGCCTTCTCGATGCCGCCGATCCGGTGCTCCAGGCCCGCGGTGCCCGGGACGGCCCAGGGGCGGGCGAGGGTCGCCTCGTCGCGCAGGTAGGGCAGGAACGCCTCGCCGTCGTTGGGCGCGGTGGCGAACTCGGTGGAGATGTCGGGCAGGTCGGCGGCGGCGGGCACCCGCCACGGCTCGGAGCCGTTGGCCAGGTAGCCGTCGGACAGCAGCATGACCGGCGTGCGGTACTTGATCGCGAGCCGGGCCGCCTCGACGGCCGCGTCGAAGCAGTCGCTCGGCGACATCGGCGCGACGACCGGCAGCGGCGACTCGCCGTTGCGCCCGTACATCGCCATCAGCAGGTCGGTCTGCTCGGTCTTGGTGGGCATGCCGGTCGACGGGCCCGAGCGCTGCACGTCCACCACGATCAGCGGCAGCTCGGTCATGACGGCCAGGCCGACCGTCTCGGCCTTCAGCGCCACGCCCGGGCCGGAGGTCGTGGTGACGCCCAGCGCGCCGCCGAAGGAGGCGCCCAGCGCCGCGCCGACGCCGGCGATCTCGTCCTCCGCCTGGAAGGTGCGGATGCCGAACCGCTTGTGCTTGGACAGCTCGTGCAGGATGTCGCTGGCCGGGGTGATCGGGTAGGACCCGAGGAACAGCGGGAGCTTCGAGCGCACGGAGGCGGCGATCAGGCCGTAGGCGAGCGCCTGGTTGCCGGAGATGTTGCGGTAGACGCCCGCGGGCAGCCGGGCCGGCTTGACCTCGTAGGAGACGGAGAAGGACTCGGTGGTCTCGCCGTAGTTCCAGCCCGCCTGGAAGGCGGCGATGTTCGCCTTGGCGATGTCGGGCTTCTTGGCGAACTTGTTCTCCAGGAAGGAGATCGTCGCCTCGGTGGGCCGGTGGTAGAGCCAGCTCAGCAGGCCGAGGGCGAACATGTTCTTGGAGCGCTCGGCGTCCTTCTTGGAGATGTCGAAGCCCTCCAGCGCCTTGACCGTCAGAGAGGTCAGCGGCACGGCGTGCAGCCGCCACTCGCTCAGCGAGCCGTCCTCCAGCGGGTTGGCCTCGTAGCCGACCTTCTGCAGGTTGCGCTTGGTGAACTCGTCGGTGTTGGCGATGATGTCGGCCCCGCGCGGCAGGTCGCCGAGGTTGGCCTTCAGCGCCGCCGGGTTCATGGCGACCAGCACGTTCGGCGCGTCACCCGGAGTGAGGATGTCGTGGTCGGCGAAGTGCAGCTGGAAGCTCGACACGCCCGGCAGGGTGCCTGCGGGGGCGCGGATCTCCGCGGGGAAGTTGGGGAGCGTGGACAGGTCGTTGCCGAACTCCGCCGTGCCCGCAGTGAAGCGATCACCTGTCAGCTGCATGCCGTCGCCGGAGTCGCCGGCGAACCTGATGATCACGCGGTCGAGTTGCTGAACCTGCTTGGTCACAGCTCAGTCCTCCTCGACGCGAAGGGCGCCGTTTGCTGTTGCCACCATGTTTACTTCCATGCTAGATCCCTCGGGGGTCACGCGTAGTCTTTCGCGTTCCACACGGCGCGGGAGTGTGACGTAGGTCGCAGGTCCCCGGCATGCCGCGACGGTGGAGCGTGGAGCTCGGGCGTCGTGCCTGCGGCGCGGGGGGAGACCGCGCAGGTCACGACCGCGGGCGGTCGTCCTTACACAGCCCGGCGGCGAGCCGGCACAGGTCGACGTGCAGGCGGCCGAAGAGGACGGTAGGGGTCACGATGGCCAACTATATGTCCTCCGGGTCAGGGTCCCTCATCTCTTCCGGCTATGGGGTCATAGCTGTCGGCTATGACCTGGAGGGACCGGAGGCGTAGACCTCGCCCGCCCGCATCCCCGCGGCGCCGAACAGCTCCGGCACGGTGACGAAGGTGTGGCCCGCGGCGGCCAGCCGCCGCAGGACCGCCTCGGCCGCCCCGGCGGACGAGGCGTCCAGGTCGTGCATCAGGACGATCGAGCCGGGCCGCACCCTCTCGGCGACCCGCCGGGCGACGGCCTCCGGGTCGCGCCCGCGCGCGTCGCCCGCGTCCACGTCCCAGCCGACCACCGCCAGGCCCTGCTCGCGCGCGGCCCGGACGACGCGCTCGTCCACCCTGCCGTACGGCGCGCGGACCAGGGCGGGGTCCTGGCCGGTCGCGTGGCCGACCGCCTCCTGGGCCCGGCTGAGCTGGTAGGCCGCCAGGCCCGCGGGCAGCGAGGTGAGGTCGCGGTGGGACCACGTGTGGTTGGCCACCAGGTGCCCCTCGGCGCTCATCCGCCGCAGCAGGTCCGGCCGGGCGACCGCGTTCGAGCCGGTGACGAAGAAGGTGGCCCGCGCGCCGTGCGAGGCCAGCACGTCCAGCAGCTCCGCGGTGCCCTCCCCGGGCCCGTCGTCGAAGGTCAGCGCCACGCACTTCGCCGTCGCGCAGTCCACCGTGCCCGCCCGGGAGCTGCGCGCCGCGGGCCTGTCGACGGCGGCCGCCTTGATGGCCTCCGAGGTGGGCGCGGCGACCGGTCCCTGCCCGGCGCGGACGGCCGCCCGCCGGGCCCGCAGGCCGGACGGGGAGAGCAGGCCCTCGCTCCGTCCGGCCGGCACCGCGACCGCCACCCGGCCGAGCGAGCCCGCGGCCACCTGGTAGTCGTCGAACTCCACGACGAGCTCGCCGTGCCGGTTGAAGGCGATGGAGTCGAAGAGGCGCTCGTCGGCCTTGACCGCTCCGGCGTCCACGCCGGGCCCCCGCCGGGCCAGCTCCGCCCGGACCAGCCCGGCCAGCTCGGTCAGCGCGGAGCCGCCGGTGAGCAGGCCGGTGGAGTCCAGGGCGCGCCCGTCCACGCGGTCGTACCAGACGGTGGTCCTGGACTCGCGCCAGCCGGGCCGGGTGTACTCGCCGATGCCCAGCCGCACCCCGACGATCTCGTCGGAGACGGCGGCGATCCGCCAGTCCGCGTTGAACTCGGGGCGGGTGCCCGGGACCGCCGCGGAGGTTGCGGCGGTGAAGCGGTCGAGGCGCCCGGTCAGCACGGAGCGGAGTTTCCCGGTGAGGGCGGGAGCGTCGGCCAGGACCGGGTAGGAGGCGTGCACGTTGCGTTCGCCGAAGTCACCCTGCGTGATGGTCGCCGTGTTCAGGCCCGGGAGCCGGGACGGGTCCGCGTACTCGATGAGCGTCGGCTCAGACGGGACCAGGCGGTCCGATGCGAGGGAGGTGGTAGCGGTGCTGCACCCGATCATGGTCACGGTGAGTAGCGTCACTCCGCCGGCGAATCGCATTTTTCGCATGAAAGTCACCGTAGGTGGGGAATGGTGGGGTTTACCGTTTCTTGGTACGACCGGGAAGCAGGCTTTGGCGGATTCAGGTTTAGTCGCTCCACTGGGTGACGAGGCATGTGAGATGCGTTAGCGGTCGGCGCCGGTCCGCTCCGGCGCGGCGGACCCGGGGAGGGGATCGATGGAGGAGTACTTCGGGTCCTACGCGGTGGTCCTCGTGCTGCTCGCGCTCGGGGCCGCGATCTTCGCGGGGGCGCTGGCCGCCAACCGCGCGCTCCGGCCGGACCGGCCCACCGCCGAGAAGCTCGCCACCTACGAGTGCGGCGTCGACCCGGTCGGCGAGGGCTGGGCCCAGTCCCAGGTGCGCTACTACGTCTTCACCTACCTGTACGTGGTGTTCGCGGTGGACGCGGTCTTCCTGTTCCCCTGGGCGACCGTCTTCGCCGCACCCGGCTTCGGGCCGGCCACGCTGGTGGAGATGTTCGTCTTCCTGGGCTTCATCGCGCTCGGCATCGTCTACGCCTGGCGCAAGCGCGTGCTCACCTGGACGTGACCCGCACGGGCCCGCGGGGGGAGACGGGCGCGTGCCCACCCGGGCGTGACCCGCACGGGCCCGCGGGGGGAGAATGGAGGACATGGCGGATCTCCCGATGCCCACCGTGCGGTCCACAGCGCGGCCCGCGCTGGGCCCGGTCTCGCGGCTGGCGCCCAGGCCGATGCGGTTCGTCCTCAACTGGGGGCGGCGCTACTCGCTGTGGGTGTTCAACTTCGGCCTGGCCTGCTGCGCGATCGAGTTCATCGCGACCACGATGAGCCGGCACGACTTCATCAGGTTCGGGGTGATCCCGTTCGCCAACGGCCCCCGGCAGGCCGACCTCATGATCGTCTCGGGCACGGTCACCGACAAGATGGCCCCGGCCGTCAAGCGGCTGTACGAGCAGATGCCCGACCCGAAGTACGTCATCTCCTTCGGCGCCTGCTCCAACACCGGCGGGCCGTACTGGGACTCCTACTGCGTGACCAAGGGCGTCGACCAGATCATCCCCGTGGACGTGTACGTCCCCGGCTGCCCGCCCCGGCCCGAGGCCCTGCTGCACGGCATCATGAAACTCCAGGAGAAGATCGCCGCCGAGTCCCTGGGCGAGCGCTACGCCCCCTCGGGCGGGTGACCGTGGACGCGCCCGCGATCGTCTCCCGCATCGAGGAGCGGTACGGCTCCCGCGCCCGCGTCTCGCGGACCTACGGCGAGACCACGGTGGACGTGGCGCCGGACGACTGGACCGGCCTGCTGGCCTTCGCCCGCGACGGGGGCTGCGCCTTCCTCGACTGGCTGACCGGGGTGGACGAGCAGCAGGAGGGCTTCTCCGTCGTCGCCTGCGTCTACGACCCGGACGCCCGGGTCCGGCTGCTGCTGCGCACCCGCGTGCCGCGCGAGGACCCCCGGCTGCCCAGCGCGACCGGTGTGTTCCGCGGCGCGAACTGGCACGAGCGCGAGACCTTCGAGATGTTCGGCGTCGTCTTCGACGGGCACCCGAACCTCGTCCCGCTGCTGCTGCCCGAGGGGTTCGAGGGCTTCCCGCTGCGCAAGGAGTTCGTGCTGGCCTCCCGGGTCGCCAAGGGCTGGCCCGGGGCGAAGGAGCCGGGCGAGTCCGGCCACGAGGCGGCGGGCTCGCCGAGCCGCCGCAGGACGCTCCCGCCCGGCGTGCCCGCCGACTGGGGCGCCGCCGTCCGGGGGACCCCCGGCCCGGCCGCGGACGGCGGGACCGGCCGCGCAGGGGCCCGTGGCGGGGAACGCGGCGGGAGTCGTGACGAGATCCGCGGCGGGGGTCGTGACGGCTGAGCCCGTCCGGGGCAGGATGGCTCTCGACCGGGTTCCCGACCGGCGGTGACCGCAGGACGGAGGCGTGATGGCTGCGCAGGTGCTCGACATCGCCGTCCGGCTCGTCGTGGTCGTCGCGGCCTTCCTCGTGCTGCCGCTGGTCGCCGGGCAGATGGAACACAAGGTCATGGCGCACATGCAGGCCCGGCTCGGCCCGATGTACGCCGGCGGCTTCCACGGCTGGGCCCAGCTGATCGCCGACGGGGTGAAGTTCCTCCAGAAGGAGGACGTGATCCCGGCCGCCGCCGACCGCCGGGTCTTCGCCCTGGCCCCGGCCGTGGCGCTGGTGCCGTACCTCGTGGTGCTGGTCGTGGTGCCCGTCGGGCCCGGCCTGGTCGGCGTGGACCTGGACGCGGGCCTGTTCTTCGTGCTGGCGGTGATGGGCGTCGGCGTGCTCGGTTCGATCATGGCCGGCTGGGCGTCGGGGAACAAGTACTCCCTGATGGGCGGGATGCGCTCGGCCGCCCAGCTCGTCTCCTACGAGCTGCCGCTGGTCCTGGCGGCCTCCAGCGTCGCGATGGCGGCGGGCACGCTCTCCCTGCCGGGCATCGTGGAGGCCTGGCAGTGGTGGTGGCTGCCCTGGCAGGCGATCGGCGCGGTGGTGTTCTTCACGGCGGGCCTCGCCGAGCTGCGCCGCCCGCCGTTCGACATGCCGATCGCCGAGTCCGAGATCATCATGGGCCCGATGACCGAGTACACCGGCATCAGGTTCGCCCTGTTCATGCTGGCCGAGTACGCCGGGATCATCGTGCTGTCGGCGCTGACCACCGTTCTCTTCCTGGGCGGCTGGCAGGGGCCCCTGCTCCCCGGGCCCGTCTGGACGCTGCTGAAGGTGTTCGCCCTGGTGTTCGTGGTCATCTGGGTGCGGGTGAGCTATCCCCGGCTCCGCGAGGACCAGCTGCAGCGGCTCGCCTGGACCGGTCTGGTCCCGCTGGCGCTGGCCCAGCTCGCGCTCACCGGCCTCGTCAGGGTCCTCGCCGGGTGAGGACCCCGGCGGCGCGCTCCGTCACTGGACGATCCGCAGCATGATGTCGGAGGCGGACGGCCGGTTGGCGGGGTTCTTCTCCAGGCAGGCGGCGGCCAGCGGGACCAGCGAGGGGGGCAGGCACGACAGGTCCGGCTGGTGGTTGAGCACCCGGTTGAGGATGGCCGGGATGGTGTCCGAGCCGAAGGCCGCCTTGCCCGAGGCCGCGTAGATCATCGTGGAGGCCCAGCTGAAGACGTCGGACTCCGGGCCGACCTGCTCCCCGGAGAGCTGCTCGGGGGACATGTAGGCGGGGGTGCCCATGACGCTGGAGGTCACCGTGACCTGGTCGAGCGCCTTGGCGATGCCGAAGTCGATCACCCGGGGACCGTCGGAGCCGATCAGCACGTTGGCCGGCTTGAAGTCCCGGTGCACCACCCCCGCCTTGTGGATCGCCGCCAGCGCGCCGGCCGTGGCCAGGGCGAGTCTGGTCAGGCCGTCCTCGTCGCGGGGGCCCTGCTCGCGGACGAGTTGCTCCAGCGAGACGCCGTCCACGTACTCGCTGACGACGTAGGCCTGGTCGTCGGTGATGTTCACGTCCAGGACCCGGGCGGTGGAGAACGTCGCGACCTTGCGGGTCGCCTCCACCTCCCGCAGGAACCGCTCCCGGGCGGTCGGGTTGCCGACGAAGTGCTCGTGCAGGACCTTGATCGCGACCTTCCGCCCCTGCGGGTCGAGCGCGAGGTGGACCGTTCCCTGGCCGCCCCGGCCGAGGGTGTCGATCACCCGGTACGGCCCGATCCGCTCCTGGGGCCGGTCGGACTGCGCGAACTGCCGGTGCGCGGGCTCAGAGGAGGGGCTGTAGAGCGTGTTCTGCTGGTAGGGCGGCTGGACCGGGAACGGGACCGGGGTGTGCTGCGGGACCTGCTGAGGGCCCTGATGGGTGTGGCCCGGGTAGGAAGGCGGGCCGGTGTGCTGCACGGGGGGCGGCGCGTACGGCCGCGGCGCGGGGGTGACCGGGCGGGGCGCCGGGGAGTGGTGGGGCCGGACCCCGTACGGGGCCCCGAACGAGGGGGACCGCTGCCCGAAGACGGTGCCGCGGATGATCAGTGCGTGGCCGGTCCCGCCGAGCCAGGAGCCGAACAGGCCGACCGTCACCAGGACGTCGAGCCAGACCGGGATCAGGTCGGAGTCTCCGTAGATGCCCGCCCCGACCGTGAACACCCCGATGCCGAGGGCGTAGAGGGCGGTGGCGAGGACGAGGAGGGTGCTCCGGAGCCGCCGCGCGGCGTACCCCATGATGAACGGCGTGCCGTAACCGCAGGTGAACAGGGGGACGAGCGCCCACACCACGCTCCAGCCGGTGCTGGAGGAGGGGGGCTTCGGCGAGGAGTGCCAGGCGGGGCCGTACTGCTGGGACATGGGCGAACAATACGTATATCTGACGGAGCTTGCAGTCCCCCTCCCGGCGGACTTCCGGGAGGGGGTGTTCGATCGAACACACAGACTGTGGAAAACCCCTGTGGAAAACCTGTGGAAACCGGCGCCGGACTCTCCGGCCGTACCTGCGCATTCCCGGGCGGGGCGTGGTGCGTCATGATGTCCGTGTGGCGCGAATACCGGGAGTAGGACTGGTGAAGGGGCTGTCCATCACCCTCCGGCACATGCTGAGCCGGTCGGTGACACAGCAGTACCCCGAGGTCAGGCCGGACCTGCCGGCGCGGAGCCGGGGGGTCATCGCCCTGGTCGAGGAGAACTGCACGGTCTGCATGCTCTGCGCCCGCGAGTGCCCCGACTGGTGCATCTACATCGACTCCCACAAGGAGACCCTGCCCGCCCCCGAGGGCGGGCGGCCGCGCGCCCGCAACGTGCTCGACCGCTTCGCCATCGACTTCTCGCTCTGCATGTACTGCGGGATCTGCGTCGAGGTCTGCCCCTTCGACGCGCTGTTCTGGGCGCCGGAGTTCGAGTACGCCGAGGGCGACATCCGCGACCTCGTCCACGAGCGGGACAGGCTGGCCGACTGGGCGCAGGCCGTGCCGCCGCCGCCCGCCCACGAGCCCAACGCCGAGCCGCCCAAGGAGCTCGCGGCCGCCTCCCGCCCCGTCCGGCCCCGCCCGGGCGCCCCGGCCCGTCCGGCGGCGCCCGGCCGTACGGAGGCTTCCGGAGCCCCCGGGGTCCCCGGCGAGACCTCCGCGGAGGCCCCCGGCTCCGGGGCCCCCGGCCGTACGGCGGCCGCCGGGCCGCGGGGGCGCGGCGGCGCGCGGTCCGGCGCTCCTCGGTCCGGTGGTCCGCAGTCCGGTGGTCCGCAGTCCGGTGGTCCGCAGTCCGGTGGTCCGCAGCCCACCGCCGGGCGGCCCGCGGAGCGGGGAGGGCCGCAGCCTCCCGCGGAGCCAGGGGAGCCGGAGGGCCGGCGACCGGAGAGCCCCGGAGGCCCGGAGAGCCCCGGGGGCCCGGAGCGGCCGGCGGGACCCGTCGGGCCCGCGCCGACGGCCGGTCCGGCGGCCGGTCCGGAGGGACCGGCGGAGGCCGGCAGGCCGGCCAGGCCGGAGCGGCCCCGCAGGGCCTCGGCGAGCCACGCGAGCGTCCGGGCGATCAGGCCCCCGGGAGCGCTCCCCAAGAAGGAGGCCCCGCCCGCGGACCGCTCCTCCCCGGGCCCGTCCGCAGGCGGCTCCCCGGAGGGCGGCGCCGCAGGCCGCTCTCCCCGAGGTGGCCCGCCCGCGGCCGGTTCCCCCGAAGGAGGCCTCTCCGGGGGAGGCCCGCCTGCCGACGCTCCTGACGCCGACGCTCCTGACGCCGGCGGCCCGTCCACAGGCGGCCTGCCCGGCGGAAAGCCGTCCACAGGCGAGCCCGGCGGACCGCCCCGGAAGGGCGCGCCGGGGGAGACTTCCACCACGGATCCGAACGGAGACGAGGAGAGGCCGTGACGGGAGCGGTGCCGTCCTATCTGTCGCCGACCGGGCAGGAGATCGTCTTTCTCCTGCTGGGCGTGCTGGCCGTCGGTTCGGCGCTGCTCGTCGTCACCACCAGGCAACTCGTCCACGCCGCACTCTGGCTGGTCGTCTGCTTCGGTGCGCTGGCCGGGTGCTACCTCGTCCTGACGGCCGAGTTCGTCGCCTGGGTGCAGGTGCTGATCTACGTCGGCGCCGTGGTCGTCCTGCTGCTGTTCGGCATCATGCTCACCCGCGCCCCGATCGGCAGGGCCGCCGACCTCGACAGCGGCAACAGAGCCGTCGCCGCGGTCGTCGCCCTCGCGACCGCGGCCGTGCTGGTCACCGTGGTCGTCGACGGCTTCCGCACGGCCTACGCCCCCCTGGACCCCGGCCGGGGCTCGGCAGAGGAGCTCGGCGCGGGGATCTTCCGCACCTGGGTGCTCCCCTTCGAGGCGCTCTCGGTGCTGCTCCTGGCCGCTCTCGTCGGCGCCATCGTCATCTCCCGCACCGACATCCGCGGGAGGGACTGACGTGCACATCGTCTACCCGGCGGTCGTCTCCGTGCTGCTGTTCTCCATCGGCGTGTACGGCGTGCTGGCCCGTCGCAACACCATCCTCGTCCTGATGTCCGTCGAGCTCATGCTCAACGCGGTCAACCTCAACCTGGTCGCCTTCGACGTCTGGCTGCGCGACCGGCTGCACAGCGGCCAGGTCCTGACGCTCTTCGTCATCGTGATCGCCGCCGCCGAGGTCGGACTCGGCCTCGCGATCGTCCTCGCGCTCTACCGCAACCGACGGACCGTCGACCTCGACCGCCTCCGCGCCCTGGCCGAGCCCGGCACCCCCGATCCGAGTGCCTCCGCGGCCGGCGCCCCGGAGCCCGCCCCCGGATCCGGCTCTCCCGAACGCGTCTCCGTGCCCGCCGCTCCCGGCGCCGGATCCCCCCGTCCCGCGGGCACCGCCTCCGGATCCCCCGGATCCTCCGGACCAGATCCCGGAGCAGGCCCCGGACCAGATCTCGGACCAGATCCCGGAGCAGGCCCCCGTCCCGGCTCAGGGACCGCTCCCGGCGCCGACGACGCCGGCCCCGGGACGGTGACGCCGTGATCGCCCTCGCCGCCCTCGCCATCGCCCTGCCGTTCCTCGCCGCGATCGTCGCGCTGCTCGGGTCGCGCCTGCCCGGGCACGCCCGGGGCGGGCCCGCCGACGCGGCCGCGAACCGCCGGGCCGCCTGGATCGCCGTCGTGCCCACCGCGCTCTCCGCGGTCCTGGCGATCCGGCTGGCCTGGAGCGGCCGGAGCGGGCAGGGAGAGGAGGAGCCGTTCCCCGTCCCCGGCGCGCCCGGGAGCGGCGCCGGGACCGAGGCGATCACCGGGACGCTCACCGTCATCGACACGGGCTCGGTGCCGATCTCACTCGGCCTCCGCCTCGACGGCCTGTCCACCTCCGTCGCGGTGCTGGTCACCGTCGTCGCGCTCGCCGTGCAGATCTACTCGACCGGTTACCTGCGCGGCGACCGGCGCTACCCCTCCTACAGCGCGTTCATCAGCCTGTTCACCGCCGCGATGCTCCTGGTCGTCTACGCGGCCGACCTCCTGGTCCTCTACGTGGGCTGGGAGGTCATGGGGCTCTGCTCCTACCTGCTGATCGGCCACTGGTGGGAGGACCGGGCCAACTCCCGGGCCGCCGTCAAGGCGTTCCTGGTCACCCGGATCGGCGACGTCGGCTTCCTGTTCGGAATCTTCGTCCTCGGCACGGCTGCGGGCGGCTTCGGGATCGCCGACGTCATCGCCGCGCTGCCGGAGATGTCCTCCGGCACGGTCATCGCCGCGACCCTGCTGCTGCTCGCCGGAGTGGCCGGCAAGAGCGCCCAGGTCCCCCTGCACACCTGGCTCCCCGACGCGATGGCCGGCCCGACCCCGATCAGCGCGCTCATCCACGCGGCGACCATGGTCGCGGCCGGCGTCTTCGTGGTCGCCCGCCTCTACCCCGCCTTCCTCCTGGCCGGCCCCACCCTGGACGTGCTCGCCGTCCTGGCCGCGCTCGGCATGCTGGGGGCCGCGCTCGCCGCCCTCGCCCAGGACGACCTCAAACGCGTCCTCGCCTACTCCACGATCAGCCAGCTCGCCTACATGGCCGCGGCCCTGGCCGCGGGGTCCGGCGCGGCCGCGGTCTTCCACCTGGTCACCCACGGCGCCTTCAAGGCGCTGCTCTTCCTGTGCGCCGGGGCGGTCATCCACGCCGTCGGCTCCAACCTGATGAGCGCGATGGGCGGGCTGCGCCGGGAGCTCCCCGTCACCTTCGCCGCGACGACGATCGGCTTCGCCGCGCTGATGGGCCTCCCCCCGGCCAGCGGGTTCTTCAGCAAGGACGAGGTCCTGGCCGCCGTCGAGCGCGCCGTCGCGCAGGGGCCGCTCACCGACGCGGCCGCCCTGCTGCTGTACGGCAGCGCGCTGGCCACCGTCGCGGTGACCGGCGCCTACGCCACCCGGGCCTGGCTGCGCACCTTCTTCGGGGAGCGCTCCGCCGCGCCCGCCGGGTCCGCTCCCGGCAGGGGGACGCCCGCCGGGTCCGCTCCCGGCACGACGGCGCTCCCCGGGTCCGCTCCCGCCACGGCACACGCGACCGGCGGCCACGGGGCCCATGGAATCCACGGGCCCGGCACGTCCGGCGTCCACGAGGCCCCGGCCGCCATGCGGTGGCCGATCCTCGCGCTCGCGGTGCCCGCCCTGCTGCTGGGCCTCGCCGGCGCGGGCGGCGTGCACTGGGGCACGGCCGCGGTGAGCGTCGCCGTGGCGCTGCTCGGCGCCGGCGCGGTCTACGCCGTGTGGCGGAGCGACCCGGCGGCCGATCCGGCCCGGATGCTGGGCCCCTTCCGCGCCTCCTGCGAGCGGGCCTTCTCCGTCGACGCGCTCTACCGGGCGGTCTTCGCCGGCCCGGTCTTCGCCCTCGCCCGCCTGGTCGCCCGCGCCGACGACCGGGTGGTGGACGGCGCGGTCCGCGGCTCCGGCCGCGCCGCGCTGGGGGCCTCGGGGCTCCTGCGCCTGGTGCAGAACGGCAACGTCCAGCTGTACGTCACGGGTCTGCTCGCGGGTGTGCTGCTGATCGCGGTGGGGGCGGTGGTGCTCGGATGACCGGCCCCTTCTCGGCGCAGGTCCGGCGTGCGACGGCGGCGCGGGTCCCCTGTCCACGATCCGGCGGCAGGGCCCGGACGGCTCCGTCCCCCCTTCCGATCCCGCCGGGTGAGGTGGTCGTGCGGTGAACTGGATCCCGATCGCGCTGCTCGGCGTGCCGCTGGCCGGAGCCGCCGTGCTCCTGGTGCCGCCGAGGGCGGAGGCCCGGACCGGGGGCCGGCTGCTCCGGCTGCACGGGCTGGCCGTCTCAGGGGTCACGTTCCTGCTGGCGGTGGTGCTGGCTGCCGGCTTCGACCACGCGGATCCGGCCCGGGTGCAGTTCGCGACGGACCTGCCGTGGATCCCCGGCCTGGACCTCGGATTCCACCTCGGCGTCGACGGCGTCTCACTGCCCCTGGTCGTGCTGACCGCGCTGCTGACCTTCCTCTGCTTCGTCTACCTGTGCTGGGGACGGGCCGACGGCCCCGGGCAGCTGCTGCGGCCCCGGCCCGGCGGGAACCGCCCCCGTGCCCTGGTGTTCACCCTCCTCGTGCTCGAAGTCGGCATGATCGGCACGTTCCTCGCGCTGGACCTGCTGCTCTTCTTCGTCTTCTTCGAGATCGTCCTCATCCCGATGTACTTCGTGATCGCCGTCTGGGGCGGCGGCGCCCGGCGCGCGGCGGCGACCAAGTTCATCCTCTACACGCTGCTCGGCTCGGTCGTGCTCCTGCTCGGCCTGCTGCTCGTCTGGGCGCAGACCGGCACCCTCGACATGACCGCCCTCGCCCGGGCCCACGGCACCGGCATGTCCCTCCCGGTGCAGATCACCGCCTTCCTGGCGATCGGCGCCGGACTGGCGGTCAAGACCCCGATGTGGCCGCTGCACACCTGGCTGCCCGCCGCCCACACCGAGGCGCCCACGGTGGGTTCCGTGCTGCTCGCAGGCGTGCTGCTCAAGATGGGCACGTACGGCTTCGCCCGCATCGCGATCCCGGTCCTGCCCGACGGCGCCGCCGCCGTCGCCCCCTGGCTCGGCGCCCTCGCCGTGGTCGGCATCGTCTACGGCTCCCTCGCCTGCCTGGCCCAGCACGACCTGAAGCGGATGATCGCCTACTCCTCGATCGGCCACATGGGGTTCGTGCTGCTCGGGTTCGCCACGCTCACCCCGGTCGGGATCAACGCCGCCCTGTTCGGCAACATCGCGCACGGTCTCATCACCGGCCTGCTGTTCTTCGTCGCGGGCGCGGTCAAGGAGCGGTACGGCACCGCCGACATGCGCGCGCTGGGCGGGGGGATGCTGGCCCGCCTGCCGCACCTCGGGTCCCTGCTGACCTTCGCCGCGGTCGCCTCCCTGGGCCTGCCCGGCCTGGCCGGCTTCTGGGGGGAGATGCTCGCGCTCCTCGGCGCCTTCCAGCCCGCTCCCGGCCTGTCCCGGCCGCTCTTCCTGGTCTTCATGGCGGTCGGCGGCCTCGGCACCGTGCTGACCGCCGCCTACTTCCTGGTCATGCTCTCCCGCGTCACCCACGGCCGCCCCACCGAGACGGTCCGCGCCCCGGCGCTCGCCGGCGGCGGGGCCCCGGTCGCGACCGGCACCCGGTCCGGGCCCGAGGTCGGAGTCGCTCCGGGGCCCGCGGCCGGAGCCGGTCCGGGAGACCCCGCAGGAACCGGTGCCGGGGATGCCGGGGACCCGGCCGGGAGCGAGACCGGCGACGGGACCGGCCCCGGGACCGGCGGTGAACCCGAGGCCGGCGACGGGCCCGGGGACGCGGTGCGAGGCGGCGGGACGCTCCGCGACGTCATGGCCCACGAGGTCGCCGCCTGGACGCCGCTGGTCGGGCTGATCCTGCTGTTCGGCCTCTGGCCGAAGGCGCTCCTCCTCATCACCGACCCGGTGGTCCGGACCTTCGTGGGGGCCCCGTGATCCAGTCGATCGACTACTACGCCGTCGCGCCGCCGCTGATCCTCGCGCTGACCGGAGGGCTCGTCTTGATCCTGGACGCCTTCCTGCCCCGCAGGCCGTACGCCCGGCCGCTGCTGGCCGCGGTGGCGCTGGCCGGAGTGCTCGGCGCGCTGGGCGTGGTCGTGTCGCAGGCCCTGCGCTCCGGAGACCCCCTGCGCACCTTCTGCGTGCCCGAGGGCATGGCCGGTGCCGCGGAGAGCGGGATCGGTCCGGCCGGTCCCGCGGGCGGCCTCCTCACCGGAGGCACCCCCGCCGCCGCGGCCGGCCCCCCGTGCTCGTTCGTGGTGGACGGGTTCACCCTGGTCCTGGCGGGACTGGCGCTGGCCGCCGGAGTCGTCGTGGTGCTGCTGTCGGCGGCGGAGCTGTCCTCGGGGGACGTCCCCGTCGGGGAGTGGTACTTCCTGCTGCTCTGCGTCCTGACCGGTGCGGTGGCCCTGCCCGCCGCCCGTGACCTGGTGACGCTGGTGGTCGCCCTGGAGCTGGTCTCGCTGCCGGTCTTCGCGCTCACCGCGCTGCGGCGCCACGACGGCCGCGGTTCGGAGGCGGCGGTCAAGCTCTTCCTGGTCTCGG
This sequence comes from Planomonospora alba, assembly GCF_039534085.1. NCBI lineage: Bacteria > Bacillati > Actinomycetota > Actinomycetes > Streptosporangiales > Streptosporangiaceae > Planomonospora > Planomonospora alba. Next base: position 77,635 of record NZ_BAAAUT010000029.1, on the reverse strand, counting down.
TGGTCTCCACCGCAGTGATGCTCTTCGGCGTCTCCCTGCTCTACGGCGTGACCGGGACCGTCCACCTCGACCGGCTGGCACAGGCCCTGCGTGACCACGCCCCGTGGTCCCCCGGAGGCATCGACCCGCCGACCGCGGCCGGAGACCCGTCCGCGGTGACGGGCCAGGCCGTCGAGCAGGCCTACGTCTCCTCCCTGCAGATCGTCCACGAGCTGCCGCCCGTGTTCACCGTGGCCGCGGTGCTCGTCCTGGCCGGATTCGCCTTCAAGATCGCGGCGGTGCCGTTCCACGCCTGGGCCGCCGACGTCTACCAGGGGGCGCCCGTCCCGGTCGCGGCACTGCTCTCGGTGATCTCCAAGGCGGCGGGCTTCGCGGGGCTGATCCTCATCCTGGTCGCCGCCCTGCCCGGCCAGGCGGTGCTCTGGGCGCCGGTCGTCGGGATCGTGGCCGCGCTCACCATGACCGCGGGCAACCTCCTGGCGCTCCGCCAGGACCACCCCGTCCGCCTGCTCGCCTGGTCCTCCGTCGCCCAGTCCGGCTACATCCTCGCCCCGCTCGGCGTGCAGAGCCGCGAGGCGGCGGGCGCCTCGATCGCCTACCTCGTGTTCTACGCCGCGATGAACCTCGGTGCGTTCGCCGTGGTCATGCTGGTGTCGAGGCGCGACGGACGGCAGGGCTTCGGCGCCTACCGGGGACTGGCGTTCCGGAACCCGGTGGCGGGCCTTTCGCTGGTGTTCTTCCTCGTCTGCCTGGCCGGACTGCCGCCGGGCCTGGCCGGCCTGTTCGCCAAGATCGTGGTGTTCCGGGAGATCGTCGGAGGGGGCGGGGCATGGCTCGCCGCCGTGATGGCGGTCAACACCGTGATCGGTCTCTACTACTACGTCGCCTGGGCGGCGCGGATCCTCACCCCCGTCCCGGCACGCGCGCCGGCCACCGTCGGCACCGGTGCCGCCACCGACGACAGGGATGACGACGGCGCGGCCGCGGACGCCGACCCGGACGGCGGCACGGCCGGGCCGGCCGGCGGCCCGCGCGCGGGGTGGCTGCCGGCGGCCGCGGCGGTCGCGCTGGCGGGCGCCGCCGCGCTCGCGTTCTCGGCTGCCCCCCAGCTGGTGCTCGACCTCGTCCCGGCCGGGATCCTCGCCTCCCGCTGAGCCCCGGCTGGCACCGAGGCCCCTCCACCGGGCTTCCCTCCACCGGGGTTCCTGCCACCGGGCTTCCCGCCATCGAGAGCTTCCCGTCACGGGGACCCCGCCGAGGGCTTCCCACCGCCTGCGCGAGCGGGCGCGGCTCTCGTCTCCCACAGGCCTCCGGGGAACGGGGGAACGCTCGGCCGGAGCGCGGACGTTGTCCCTGTAGAACCACTGTCAACCGCAAGGGGATGTCGTGCGGCACAACGGTCTGCGCACAGCGATCCTTCTGGGCGCGCTCTCCGCGGTGATCATCGCGTTCGGGGCGTGGCTGGGCGGCGGCACCGGCGTGCAGATCGCGGTCGTCATAGCCCTGCTGGGCAACGGCTTCGCGTACTTCTTCTCCGACCGGATCGCGCTGTCGGCGATGCGCGCCCGGCCGGTCGGTGAGGTCGAGCAGCCGGCCCTCTACCGGATCGTGCGTGAGCTCTCCACCGAGGCGCGCCAGCCCATGCCGCGGCTCTACGTCTCGCCGACCATGCAGCCCAACGCCTTCGCCACCGGCCGCAACCCGCGCAACGCCGCGGTCTGTGTGACCTACGGCATCACCCAGATCCTCGACGAGCGGGAGCTGCGCGGGGTCATCGGACACGAGCTCTCCCACGTCTACAACCGGGACATCCTGATCTCCTCGGTGGCCGGGGCGCTCGCCACGATGATCACCTATCTCGGCTACATCGGAGCGTTCTTCGGCGGCGGAGACGACGACGAGGGCCCCGGCTTCCTCGGCGCGCTGCTCATGATGGTGCTCGGCCCGGTGGCCGCAGGGATGATCCAGATGGCCATATCCCGATCCCGTGAATACCAGGCGGACGAGTCGGGTGTTCGGCTGACCGGCGACCCGCTCGCCCTCGCCTCCGCGCTGCGGAAGATCGAAATGGGGGCGAGGCAACTCCCGCTCCCGGAGAACGGCCGCCTGGCCTCCACCTCCCACCTCATGATCGCCAACCCCTTCCGCGGTGCGGGCATCGGCCGGATGTTCTCCACCCACCCGCCCACCGCGGAGCGCGTCGCCCGCCTCGAGCGGATGGCCGGCTACCGCCGCTGAGCCGTACGGCGTGCCGCACCTGGCCGGCACGCTCAGCGGCCCGGGGTCCGCTCCGGCACACCCCGGCGGCTCAGCACGGCTCGGCGGTACGGCCCGGCGCGCCCAGCGGTCCGGCGCCGCCCGGCACGCCTCGGCGGCCCAGGACGTCCTGTCACGCTTCGGCGGCCGGTACGCCCTGGCCCCTGAGATGGGCTGCTCGTGCGGCGGCCGGTGTCCGTGCTGACGGGCGGCGATGCCGACGGAGGCCGCACCCGGTCCCGGACCCGGAGCCTAGGAGTGCACGGTGACCGGATCGGTCTCCTCCGGGGAGAGACCGGGGACGCCGTCGATGCTCTCGCGGTTGTGCTTGGCCCGGTAAGCGCGCCTGGCCTGGGTGTCCTTGCGCTGGGCCCACTCGTCCAGCAGGGAGCGGTCCTGCTCGAAGGACATGAAGGGCACGGAGTAGCCGCAGGAATCGGCGATGCGGTCGCAGTCGACGACGATGACCGACCGCACGCCGGGGTGCGGGCCGAACCGCTTGAGCAGTTCGGGGAAGCCGGGGTCCGCCGGGACGACGACGCGGCCGGTGCCGTACAGGCGCAGGATCTTGGGTGGGCCGGAGAAGGCACAGAACATGATCGTGATCCGGCCGTTCTGACGGAGATGGGCGATGGTCTCCACCCCGCTGCCGTCGAGGTCGAGATAGGCGACCGTGGTGTCGTCGATGACGGTGAAGGTGTCGGGGTACCCCTTGGGGGAGACGTTGACGTGGCCGCCCTGCTCGGGAGCGGTCGCGACGAAGTAGAGGGGCTGCGCCCCGATGAACGCGCGCAGCCGGTCGTCGAGCCTGTCGTGAATTTTCCCCATGAAAGGACGATAACTGGACCTGTCCGCCATGTGAGCGCTATGTCCGATAGGCGGACGCGACTGCGGAAGGCGAGGCTCACGGATCCGGATCGGGGTTGCATCCTCCGGCTGCGTTCGGAACCTCTCATGGAAGGGGCGGACCCGGCCGGGGAGCGGCCGGGGCGTGGGAAACCCGCCCCGGCCGTGTGCCCCGGGTGTGCCCTGCCGGGCCGGCGCAGTGCCGGAACCGTGGATCGAAGCGCCGATCGCCCGCCTGGTTAGCGGTAGTTCGTGAACCGAACCCGGCCAGTCGGCGACCTGCGGAGATTCCGTGATCATGGCTCTGAACTGCTGTTATGCCCCTCGTCGCTTGCCGTCGTTTCAGGCCGTTTCCCGGCGCGGTGTGCCCTCGTTGTGCCCTGCGGCTGGTGGCTCTCCGGGGTGATGCTCCCCAGGCTGCCCCTCTCGATCTCGTCATGAGCCCGCGACTCGATGGCCGTCCGGGTCCCCGGAGGCTCAAGACCAGATTCTTCGGGCCAGAGTTCTCTCCGAACCTGTTGGCGGATCTCCTCAGCCAATCTGATCTGGGCCTCGTAGTCGTCGCTCTCGGCTGCGGTAGGCCATGCCTCGGCCAGTCTGCCGTCACGACGGGCGCCACCCATTCCCAAGCCATGCGAGCGATCTTCTCTCGGAAGCCTCCTCTGTACCAGGTACCGCTTTGAGGCCGCGAGAGATCATCTCGTGTGTATCTCTGACTGATCGCGACAGCAGTCGCGCAGTCGACAGCTCCCTAGGGAACACCTGGAATGGGGGAGCGCTCCGTGTTGTCGTTGTGACCTGTCATGTCGACCGCTCCTCATAAACTGAACACGTGACCTTGAACGAGAAGGAGACTCGCCTCCAGTTGATCGACCCGCTCTTGCATGCTGCTGGATGGACGGGTGGTCTCGTGGATGAGGAGTACAAGTACCGGCCGGGTAAGCTGCGTCTGCTCGGCGATCAGACAGTGCGTGACCAGGCGCAATATGTTGACTATGTGCTCCGCGCGGAGCCTCGTGGCGGTATCCTCGGCGTCGTCGAGGCGAAGGATGAGTCTCATTCTGAAGGTGCCGGTCTTCAGCAGGCATTGGCTTATGCGGTGGATCTGGCGGCGCCGTTCGCTTACTCCAGCAATGGACGAGGCATCGTCGAGCAGGATCTCCGAACTGGGAAGGTTCGTCAGCTTCAGGCGTTCCCGACGCCCGACGAGCTCCGACAGCGTTTCGCAGCCGGGGCGACTTGGCGTGGCGTAACAGTCACCGGCCGCGGTGGCGACCAGGTATCTAACCCGCTGCTACATCCAGCCTTCGCGCTTCCCGGCGCGCCCGCCATGCGTTATTACCAGGAACGGGCGGTTTCGGCCGCAATCGAGCAGATCCTCATGGGACACCATCGGGCGCTGCTGTCGCTCGCGACTGGTACGGGTAAGACATTCATCGCTTTCAACTTCGCCTACAAGCTGCTGGCGACCGGCTTCGCCCGGCGCATTCTGTTCATTGCCGACCGGATCAGTCTCCGTGACCAGGCATACAACGAGTTTGGCGGACTCGGTGAGCGGCGTGGTGTGATCGACGGGCCCAACGTCCCTCTTGCGCGGGATGTTCACTTCGGTATCTATCAGACGCTCTATGCGGCCGCCCCTGGTGGCGGTAAGGTGTACGAGCGCTACCCCAGGGACTACTTCGATGTCGTCATCGTCGACGAGTGCCATCGCAGCGGTTATGGCGACTGGGGTGCTATTCTTGATTACTTTCAAAGCGCCTTCCATCTTGGTATGACCGCCACGCCAAAGCAGGACGACTCGATCGACACTTACGCCTACTTTGCCAGCGAGAACAAGGACGAGAATGGTGTCCCGCGTCCAATTTTCGAATACTCACTAGGGCGCGGTATCGACGATGGATATCTCGCGACGTACAAGGTGCTCAAGGTCAGCACTACGGTCGACGAGGGCCTTATCGTTAAGGAAGAGGTCGAACGTGGCGCTGAGCTGATCGTGCCGGAGGGCACAACTCCGCGAGACGTCTACGAAATGCGCGAGTTTGAGCGGGCCATCGTCGTGCCCGATCGCACCAAACTGCTCTGCCAGCATCTTGCTGGTGTCCTGCGTACTAACGGCGCCCTCGACAAGACCATCGTCTTTTGTGTCACCATGGAGCACGCCGACCTGGTGCGCAGCGAGATGCAGAAGCTTCTTGGGTCCGAGACCGGCAAGAACCTTTACGCTGCTCGTATCGTCAGTGAGGAGCGGGATGCTGGCGCCATTCTGGAGCAATTCCAGCTGGCTTCTAGCAGCGAACCGGTGGTTGTGACGACCGTCGATCTCCTCTCCACCGGAGTTAATGCGCCGTCAGTGCGAAACATTGTTTTCATGCGGCCGATTAGCTCGGTCACTATGTTCAAGCAGATTATCGGTCGGGGAAGCCGGGTAGACTCGATTACCAAAAAGACGTACTTCCGGATCATCGACTACACGAATGCCACTCGCCTTTTCGACGGTTGGGATCTGCCCACATTGCCACCGGTGGAAGGATCTCTCGAAGGCGATCAAGTCATCGCTGGCATCGTGACGGATGACGAAACGGGCGAACTGTTGGCGGGCGCATCGATCTCCGTCCGTCTTTCGGGTCGACTGCTCGCTGAGGACCGTACTTCGGATGAGGGCTTCTTCCGCATCGGAGATCTCCCGGAGACTGTGGTTGACGTGTTCATCACCAGCTCCGGCTACACACGGCGGCGCCTGCGCGTTGATACGACCGAGTCTGGAGCGACTGAGCTGGAGGTTGCGCTGCGCCGGCCGTCCCAGGTTGATCACCGGCTACACATCTCCGGAGTCAACGTAGCGATCGCCGAGGAGGTCGAGCTGGATCTAGGCAACGGCAACGTCATTCACAGTGACGAATACCTCAAGCGGGCGAAGGCCACGATCCTGGAGAAGGTCGACTCGCTGCAGGAACTGCGCGATATCTGGATCGACAAGGCGAAGCGTACGGAGCTTAGCGAGTACCTTGGTATGCGTCAGGTGACGCCCGAACTGCTGTCGTTGGTGCTGGGGCGCGCTGACGTCGACGGCTTCGACCTGCTGGCACGTGTGGCCTTCGACTTCGAGCCGGTCAGTCGCTCAGCCCGTGCGACCTTCGCCGAGCCTGTCCTGCTCGCCGAGTTCACGGAGCTGCCTGAAGGGTTCGTTTCGGCTGTCCTGGACAAGTTCCGACTCGGCGGGGTGACGGAGATTGCTAGTAGTGAACTCTTCACCCTGACACCCTTTATTGGCCTCTGGGGTGGCGTACTCGGGGTAACGTCACTTCTTGGAGGCCCTGAGCAGGTGGCTGCCTTCCTCGGGGCCATCCCGCGTACCCTCTTCGAGTCCGAAAGCAACGCATGACTCTCTCCGAACTGCAAACAAAGATCAAGTCGGCATCTGACAAGATGCGGGCCGACGACAACACCAAGAACGCCCTGAAGTACCTGGAGCAGCTCACCTGGCTGCTCTTCCTCAAGGTGTTCGACTCGCTCGAAGAGAACCGCGAGATGGTGGCAAAGATCGACGGCACTACCTACACGCCGCTGATCAAGAATGAGTACCGCTGGGGCACATGGGCCCGGGACCCTAAGCTCACAGGCGACAAGCTGATCGAGTTCGTGACGGATGATCTGCTGCCGCACCTCCGGGATCTATCGGGCAGCCCGCGCGCTGAGCGGTTCGCTGCGATCTTCGCAGAAGTGCGCACAGTGATGAAGTCGGGTTACTCCCTTAAGGAAGTCATCTCGATCGTCGATTCGATCGACTTCCATGCACTGGAGAACCATCACGCTATGAGCGTGATCTACGAGTGGCTCCTAGCACAAACCGCCGACGCTGGTTGGTCTGGGGAGTTCTACACTCCGCGACCGGTCGTTGAGATGATGGTGCGCTGTGTTGACCCGAAGCTGGGGGAGAAGGTCTACGACCCCTGCTGTGGATCAGCTGGTTTCCTCGTAGCGAGCGCCGAGCACATTGCACCCTCGACGAAGACGACCGAACAGCGCGATCAGTTCAACTCGGGGACGATTTACGGACAAGAGTCCGGTGAGATCGCTGCGCTCGTCGGCACTATGAACCTGATCCTGCACGGCGTCGAGGACCCGCAAATCATCCGACGTAACACGTTGGAGCAGGATGTTCGCAATATCAACCCCAGCGACCAGTTCGACGTCATCTTGACCAACCCACCGTTTGGGGGCACAGAGAACCCGCAGGTGCAGCAGAACTTCCCTAGTAAGGCCGCTGCCACCGAGCTGCTCTTTCTGCAGCACTGCATGGCCAAGCTGAGAGATGGCGGAAGGGCCGCAATCGTCCTTCCCGACGGTATCCTGTACCGCACCGAGACAGCCTTCTCGACGGTGCGACGTCGCCTGGTTAACGAGTTCAACGTGACCGCCATTGTTCGGCTGCCGACTGGCGTGTTCCCCACAGCTGCTGACACTCGCACCAACCTGATCTTCTTCTCCAAGGGAGGGCGAACTGAGACGATCCGCTATTACCAGATACCGTCGCCACCCGGTAAGCGTTCCTATAGCAAGACGAACCCGCTGACCCGAGATGTGCTTAAGGGCGCTGAGCAGTGGCTCATCAGCGGTGAGGCGGACGACTACTCGTGGGAAGTCAGCTACGACACTCTTATCGAGAGTGGCTTCGACCTCGACATTCCCTGGCCTAATGCCTCGCAGGTCACGGGAGCAGAGACGGCTGGCGAGCAGCTCGAAGGGCTACAGGATCGACTGAGCATCCTGAGCGAGCTGACAGAAGCTCTAGCACAAGCCCACGCCGAGCTGCATAACTACCCGCTTCAGGCGAGCATCGCGATTGGCGAGTACGTCGTAGAGGCTGGTGAGCGGGCGGGCAGCAAGATACCCGACCGCTTCGTCGGCGTCAGCAATGCCGGGGGCCTCGCGCCGTTTAAGGGCAAGCCTGCTAGTGATACGAGCCGCTACCGCGAACTCCGTCCGGGTGACTTCGTATACAACCCGATGCGTGTCAACGTCGGCTCGATCGCTCTCTGCCGTAGCGAGGAAGAGGCAGGCTGGGTCAGTCCTGACTATGCAGTCTTCCGGTTGACCGAGGACGCGCCGTTCGATGCCGAATACCTCCTGATGTTCCTTAAGAGTGAACAAGGGCGGGCCGAGATCGAGCGTCAGAGTCGAGGTGCGGTCCGAAGGCGCTTGTATATCGAGGGTCTGCAGCAGATCTTGGTACCGCTGCCCGGTGACCCCGAAGCCTGGTCGGCGCTTATCGCCTCCTTCGCGGCCGTGCGTCGCCACCTACGCGAACTGCCGCTGACGGCGGGTAGCGCGCTCGCGGCCTTCGAAGCCGCTATTTTCAGTCCAGGGCGCCGAGCAAGCGGAACTGGTGACGTCACCGGCTGATTTCGTAAGTTGCCGGGATCAGAGTGCTGTCTCCGGTGATGCGTAAGGCGAGGACACGACGTGTCCGGTGGCAAGGCGACCCGGACCGCAGCGAAGCGAGGACCGGAAGCGCCGCGGCAGCCTGGGAGGGATCGCTGTGGTTGCCAGAAAGGTTATCCGGCTGAGGCTGCTCGCGTGATGTACGTCAGCGTGCGGGCGGCGCCGGCCGCGACCGGCCAAGAGCCGCAGCGCGGCCGGTGACCGCCCGACGTGCGGCGGTCCGCGGAGCGGGCCGCCCTTGAAGACGTAGAGAAAGTTCTCATCCGCAGTTCGCGACCCTTGATGATCTTGATGCGAGCGGATGCTTCTCCTGCTGGCGCGGTTCGCCGTGCTGGGCTGCTGCGGGATGCGTCGGGCTCCTCGGGCTGTCGACTCGACTCGGCGCGTGAGGCCGGCGGCTTACCCGATCATGAGCTGTCGGCAGGACTGACGATCGACCCCTTGCCGGGCTTGGTCGTGATCAGCCCTTGCTCGCGCAGGGCCTCCATCGCCTTGCGAACGGTGACCCGGGCAACGTCGAACTCCTCCTGAAGCTTCACTTCGGAGATCAGCGTCAGGGGTGGATAGGTGCCGTCCTTGATGCGCTCGGCAACGACGTTCGCTATCTGCTCCCACTTGTAGAGCCTGGGGTCCCATTCGATCACAGGACGACTCTAGGTATGCCCCTACCTGCGAACATAGAACAGCAATTCCTAGGAATGGTGTAGACAGGATAGGACAGGTTGACCTACGGTTAGATCATGACCCCGGTGACCTACGACCTCGACGCGGTCCGTGCGGTCTTCCCCGCCTGGTCGGTGTTCCGCAGCGACGCGGGCGCCTTCTACGCCACCCGGCGCGGCGAGATGCTCACGGACCAGCAGATCGACGCCGGTCTTCAGCGCACGGTCTGCGCCGACGACCTGGCGGACTTCGTCCAGCTCCTCCAGGTGCAAGAGGGCCTGCGGTAGGCGGCCATGAGCGACCAGGGCCGAACCGCGGAGAGCTACCACACGCTGCACCTGGCGCCGCTGCAAGCCGCCTACGAGCGCATGACCTGGAGGCCGGCGACTCCCCGCGCGGACCGGGTCCGCATCCGCGAGCACACCTGCCCCAACCACACGGTCAGCTATGAGTTCTGCCTCGGCGGGGGCCTGGCGTTCATCCGCCGGACGTACCGCTCGGACGGCGTGGTCGTGCATGAGAGCGAGTGGCTGCGCATCCGGGACGCCGAGCGCCTGTGGTTGCGGCTCCTCCTCGGCCAAGCCCGATGACCGCGCTCCGATTCACCCGGAATTGAGAGGAGATGGAAATAGCGGATATGTTCTGACCGATCCGGTAACCGGAATACGCGACACGGCGCGTTGAACATGTCGCGCGCAGTCGCGGACAACTTCATCATCGTCTGTTTCCGCAGGTCACGCCCGGCCTGCGGCTACAGGCGTTTGCCCACTGGCAGTTTTTCTGCCAGTGGGCCAGATCACCCGGCTTATCGTCGAGGCAAGCGACGACAGGGAGGGTGAACGTGGCTACCGAACAGATGACGATGGGCCAGCGGATCGCGCGGGCCCGTCACCGCAAGGGCTGGGATCAGGCCACCCTCGCGGAGAAGATCGGCCGTTCGGTCTCCTGGTTGTCGAAGGTGGAGAACGGCCGGCTGCCGCTCGACCGGATGAGCGTCGTCGGCCAGCTCGCCGAGGCGCTCGGGGTGGAGATGGCCGAACTCACCGGTCAGCCGTACCGGCATGAGACGGATGACCTCGACTCCGGGCACTCGGCGGTCCCCGGTCTGCGCCTGGCCCTCCAGCAGGCGACCATGCCGGGCGGGGCCACGCTCCTGGGCGACCGGGAACCGCGGGGCCTGGCCGAGCTGGAGGCGAACGTGCGGCTCGCCGAGCAGCTTCGTCAGGACGCCAAGTTCACCGCTCTCGGTGAGGTGCTGCCGAGCATCATCACGGACCTGCTGCTCATCACGTCGGGCGGGACGGCCGACCGGGACCGGGCGGAGGCGTTGATGCTGCGGGCCTGCCACATGGCGCGGGTCTCTTCCAACCTCCTCGGTCACCACGACCTCGGGTGGACGGCGGTACAGCGCGAGCTCGTTGCCGCGCAGCAGGTCGGCGCTCCCGAACTCGTCGCCGCCGCGTCCTGGGACCTGTGCGGCGTCTGGCTCCACGAGGCGGCGCTTGATCCGGCGAAGAACGCGGCGCTGTCGGCGCTCGATCAGCTTGAGCCGTACGTGGGAACGGGTGACGACACGATCCGGGCGCTGTGGGGAGCGCTGCACCTGCGGGCGGCCGTCGCCTACTCGCGGCTGTGGGACCAGACCGAGGCGGAAAGCCACCTGGCGGAGGCGCGGCAGATCGCCGAGCGCCTGCCGGCGAACGGCAACGTCTTCCAGACCCAGTTCAACCGCGTCAACACGACGATTCACGCGGTCGAGGTCAGCATGGAACTGGGGCGCCCCCGGGATGTGATCACGCGGGCGGAGCAGGTGGAGATCGCGCAGATCGCCTCGTCCGAGAGGCAGGCGTACTACTGGACCTGCACCGCGGCGGGCTACCACATGAACCGCAAGGACAACGAGGCTGTGGAGGCGCTGCTTCGCGCGGATCGCATCGCTCCTCAGCACGTCCGCAACCGCCCGCTGGTCCGCAACATCGTGCGTGACCTGCGTGACAGCGGCAAGCATCGTCGTCAGCGTGAGGTCGCCGGCCTCGCCCAGGCGATGCGGCTGCCCTGACCAACGCTCATCGGTGAGCCTGTCCGCGCCCGGCTCTCCCCATCCATGAAGGTTCCACAGGTCGTGCTCGCGGCCTGCCTAAGCGAATGAATGGGGCACTACTCGTGGGTCTCAACGAGATCGAACGGCAGATCCTGCTACGCGAACTGGCGGAGATCGCGACCGAGCTTGCCGAGCTTCAACGGCGGGCGCTCGTGATCACTGCTCGGGTTGATCGGGACGAGTCCGGGCGTCTAGCTCGTCCAGCCTGAAGCTCAGCTTCTTCACGTGCTCGCGGATCTCCTGGAGCTGCTGGGAGATGAGAAGGAACTCCTCGCTGTGCTCCTCGTCCGAACCTCCGGTTACGGCGGGGCGCGGGGTCTCCTCGTCGGGCGTGCGGAGCACGAAGCTGCCGGACCCCTGGCGGGTCTCGATCAGTCCTTCGTCGCGCAGTACAGCGAGCGCGTTGCCGATGGTCATCATCGCGACGCCGTACTTGTCGGCGAGTTCCCGGGCCACGGGGAGCTGTTCCCCGACCGCGTACCGGCCGGCGGCTATCTCACGGCGGATGTCGTCGGCGATACGCAGGTAAGGCCGTCGCCGGTCGGTGGTGCCCATGACTCCACAGTAGCCGTTCTAGGCATCTAGGTCTCTGGGCAACCTGTAACGAAACACGGAGGCAACCTAGCTGTGTCGGTTTACATTTCTAGATACCTAGGTATCTTGATACGCAGAACAATCACTCTCTGGAGGTCCACTCTCATGCGCAACATCCCGATCCCCGTCGACGTCTCCCGGCTCCAGTTCATCTGCGTCAAGGCCCCCTGCCCCCGCGTCATCAACAGGGACACGGGCGAGATCAAGACCGACAAGGCCAGCGGCCAGACGGTCTACGAGGTCCTGTGCTCGGTGGAGGACGCCTTCGGCAAGATCGAGCTGGTCAAGGTCGGCGTCGTCGGAGAGCCCCCGATCAGCCCCGGTGACCAGGTCACTCCGGTCGGCCTGATCGGCTACGTCTGGGAGCTGTCCGGCCGCTGGGGCATCGCCTACCGGGCGTCAGCCGTGCTGCCCGCCGCCGCTGCGGAGGTGCGCGGTGTCTGACCGCTTCCTCCTGACGCTCCTCGACGTCGGCGTGGCCCTGGCCGTCACGGTGGCCGGCCTGTGGGCCTGGCGGCGCTGGCATTACCGGTCGTTCTGGCTGGTGGTCGGCTACCCGCTCATGGCCGTCAGCGTCCGGGCCACCTGGCGCAAGGTCGCCCTCGGCTGCGGCCTGACCAAGAAGCGGCAGCGCTTCTGGTTCACCACCGTCCCCGGCCTGGTCTCCTCGACCGGCGTCGTCCAGGTCAAGCGGCGTTTCCAGCGGATCGCCGTCGACACCAAACCGTGGATGTGGCTGCCGCTGCCGACCCGGCACGGTTGGCGCGTCACGCTCCACACCCTCGAAGGGCAGACCCCCGACGACTACCGCCAAGCGGCCGAGCAGCTCGCGCACTCCTGGCGGGTGCACGCCGTCCGGGTCTCCTCGCCCCGGCCCGGCAGGGTCGTGCTGGCCGCGACCATGCGGGACCCCCTCCTCCGGGTCGACGAGATCCCTCCGTCCTCGGAACTGCTGAAGGTCACCGTGGGACGGCTGGAGACCGGCAAGCCGTGGGTCATCGACTTCCGCACGGTCCCGCACTGGCTGAACGCCGGGGCGACGCAATCGGGGAAGTCGAACCTCGCCAACGCGCTCATCGTCGGCCTGGCCCCGCAACCGGTCGCCCTGGTCGGCTTCGACCTCAAGGGCGGCGTGGAGTTCACCCCCTACGCGCCCCGGCTGTCGGCGCTGGCCACCTCCCGCGCCGAGTGCGTCGGGCTGCTCGATGACCTCGTGGGCCTGATGGCCGACCGCATGACCGCATGCCGTATGGCCGGCGCCCGCAACATCTGGCAGCTCCCGCCGGACCTGCGGCCGGTGCCGGTCGTGGTCCTGGTCGACGAGCTCGCCGAGCTGTATCTGATGGCCGACAAGAGCGAGAAAGACGAGATCGCCAAGACCTCAACCGCGCTGCTGCGGGTCGCGCAGCTCGGGCGGGCCTTCGGCATCTACCTGTTCTGCTGCGGCCAGCGCATCGGCTCCGACCTCGGCCCCGGCGTCACCGCGCTGCGCGCCCAGTGCTCCGGGCGGATCTGCCACCGGGTCAACGACCCCGAAACCGCGACCATGACCCTCGGCGACCTCGACCCGGCCGCCCTGGTCTCCGCCCGCGCCATTCCCGCCGAGACACCCGGGGTGGCGATCGTGGCCGGCCAGGACGGCCAGTGGTACCGCGCCCGCTCCTTCTACGTCTCCGAGCACGCGGCCGAGCGCGCCGCCCAGATGTACGCCGACCTGACCCCGTCCTGGGAGGAGATCACCAGCGGCGCTCAGCCGATCGAGATGACCGATGACGACCTTGCCCAGTTCCTCGCTCCCGCCGCCGTCGTCCCGGAACCCCGGAAGGGGTGAGAGAGCATGCGCCGCCTCGCCTCCTGGCTGCTGGACTCCGGCCCGGTCCTCGTCCTGGCGCTCATCGCCGGGGCCGGTTCCTTCTCCCACATCCGCCAGACCGCCGTAGAGCACGGGCAGACCGGCTGGATGGCCTGGGCCGTGGCCGTGTGCGTCGATCTCACCTGCGTCATGGCCGCCCGAGAGCGCCAGCGCGACAAGAAGACCGGACGCGAGCGGACCGGTCCGCTCTCCTGGCCGACCCTCGTCCTCGTCGCCGGGATCGTGCTGTCCCTGGCCGCCAACCTCCACCAGGCCGAACCCTCGGTGTGGGGCTGGCTGACCGCCGGAACCCCCGCGGTGGCGTTCCTGGTGGCGGTCTCCATGCTGGAGCGGCGGGCCGCCGCTCCTCGTCTCCAGCCGTCGCCGGAACCGTCACCGATGGCCGCTGCGGCGCCCTCGGTGCCGGCCATCGCCCCGGCCGCCGACGACCACCAGAGCGGCGCCCCGGGACCGGCCCCGGCCCTCCTCGACTACGCCCGGCGGATCGTCGACGAGCACCACGCCAAGCACGGAAAGCCGATCACCTGCGACCTCCTGCGCGCCCGCCTGGGCGTGTCCGACCAACTCGCCTCCGACCTGCTCCGCCACCTGCGGACCGTGCCGGATGCCCTGTGAAAGGAACCGAACCCATGTCCACCGACCCGACACGCCGCGCGGCGTTCATCACCGGCCTGCGGGACCTGGCCGACTTCATCGAGGCCCATCCCGGCATCCCCGTCCCGCGCCAGTCGACTCCGATCACCTACTTCCCGAAGCAGACGACCGATGCCGAGATGCGCGCGGAGATCGACCGGATCGCCGACCTGTGCGGCGCCCAGATCGACTCCGAGCCCCTGCCGTACGGGCACTACATGATCACGCTGCCCTTTGGGCCGCTCCGCTACGAGATCGCCGCGATCCTCGCCGACGCCCGCGCCCGCTACGACGCCCTCAGCAGCTACCACGACTCCGTCAGCCCTGACTCCGACCCGGAACACGCCGCCTGACCGAAGGACAACCACCATGCGCATCCGCCTCGACGGCACCCACGCCGAGATCACCTACAGCATGTTCCGCCTCCGCGAGATCTTCACCGTGACCTCGGTCTCGCGGGCCTACCCCGACCGCACCCGCCCCCGGAACTACCGCGTCTTCGTCAACATCATCCCGCGCGAGATCAGGGGCGCGCGATGACCGAACTCCTCCCGGTGATCCGCTGCCGCTGCGGCACCTGCAACGGGACCGGCGTCACCGGAGACGGCGAGACCTGCCCCGACTGCCACGGAACCGGAATCGACAACCACGGCGCATAGCCGTGAGCGCCCCCCGCCTGGCCACACAACCGCCAAGTTCCGCGCCAGGCCGGGGGCCATCCCTCACAGATCACTCTGGATAGGACGGAACCCATCTTGCCCCA
The DNA here is from genome assembly GCF_039534085.1 of Planomonospora alba. Classification (NCBI taxonomy): domain Bacteria; kingdom Bacillati; phylum Actinomycetota; class Actinomycetes; order Streptosporangiales; family Streptosporangiaceae; genus Planomonospora; species Planomonospora alba. Next base: position 62,461 of record NZ_BAAAUT010000029.1, on the reverse strand, counting down.
CCCGCACGCCGTAGCCGGGATGGTCTCCCGGCTCAACGATCCCCACTACGCCCGCTGGGCCTCCCAGGTCCGCGCCACGGGCGGTTGCCGACAGCCGATCCACCTGCGCGGCAAGGTCCAGCACATCGACCGCGCGACCGGCGAACTCCTCCACTCCTACAGCACCCGCACCGAACCGGACGGCGTCCTTCGCGTGCCGTGCAAGACCCGGCGGGCCTCCCGGTGCCCGGCCTGCGCCGAGGTCTACCGCGCCGACACCTACCAACTCATCCGGGCGGGCCTGGCCGGCGGCAAGGGCGTGCCCGAGACGGTCACCGCCCACCCGTGCCTGTTCGTCACCCTCACCGCCCCCTCCTTCGGCATTGTCCACACCCGCCGGGAGAAGAACGGCAAGCTCCTGCCGTGCCATGCCCGGCGCGACGCAGCCACCTGCCCGCATGGGCGGGTCATGTCCTGTGCCGCCCGGCACGGCTCCGAAGAGACCTGCCTCGGCGAACCGCTGTGCCCGGACTGCTACGACTACGCCGGAAGCGTGCTGTTCAACGCCCTGGCCTCGGAGCTGTGGCGGCGCTTCACCCTGGCCCTGCGCCGTCGCCTGGCCAAGGCCGCGGGCCTGACCGTTCGGGAGCTGCGGGAGCAGGTGACGGTGTCCTTCGCCAAGGTCGCCGAGTACCAGCGGCGCGGCGTCGTGCACTTCCACGCCGTCATCCGCCTCGACGGCCCCGACGGGCCTTCCTCACCGCCTCCGGCCTGGGCGACGGCCGACGCCCTGGCGGACGCCGTACGGCACGCCGCCTCGGCCGTGGCGGTCACCGTCCCGGCCGCCGAGGGCGAACCGGCGCGGGTGCTGCGCTGGGGCGCTCAGCTCGATGTCCGGCCCATCACGATGGGCGGGGAGCTGACCGATCAGGCGGTGGCCGGCTACATCGCCAAGTACGCCACCAAGGCCGCCGAATGCGTCGGCACCCTCGACCGGCGCATCAGCCCGCTCGATGACCTGGACGCGCTGCCGCTGCGGGCACATGCCCGGCGGCTCATCGCCGAGTGCTTCCGCCTGGGCGCCCTCGACGGCCTGGCTGACCTTCGGCTGACCCAGTGGGCGCACATGCTCGGCTTTCGCGGCCACTTCTCTACCAAATCCCGCCGCTACTCCACCACCTTCGGGCAGATCCGCGAGGAGCGCGCCGAGCACATGCGGGCCGAAGCCGTCAGCACCGGACGGCTCCCCCTCTTCGAGGAGGACACCGTCCTCGTGATCGCCGAATGGGAGTACGCCGGACAGGGCTACTCGCTCGGTGACGCCCTCCTCGCCGCCGCACTGACCGGCGTCCCCCTGGCTGACTCCGGAGGCCCGCGATGAAGACGATGAACCGCCTCTGGACGGTGGAGGAGGTCGCCGAGTACCTCGGCGTGCCGGTCGGGACCCTCTACCAGTGGCGTTACAAGAAGATCGGGCCACCCGGCCGGCGGATCGGCAAGTACCTGCGCTACCTCCCCGAGGACGTGCACGCCTGGGTCCGGGAGCAGACATGACCGTCTACGACCGGTGGCACAAGTCCCGCCCCAAGCCCGGTGAGCCGACCTGCAAGGAGCACCGGCGCGTCCCCACGAACGTGCACGGGACCGGCGAGAGGTGGCAGGTCCGGTGGCGCGACGACCGGGGAGAGCAGCGCAAGCGGAACTTCACGAAGAAGAGCGACGCCGAGAGCTTCGACGCCGAGACCAAGGCCAACATCGACAAGGGTGTCTCGCTCGACATGGCGGCCGGCCGCGAGCGGGTGAAGGACGCGGCGGCCAAGTGGCGGGCTCACCTGCTGCACCGCGGCTCGACGAGTGAGCGGATGGACCGGGTGTTCCGGCTCCACGTGGACCCGATCCTCGGCCATCTCCGGATGGCCCAGGTGCGCCCGTCGCACATCCGGGCGTGGGTGAAGGACCGCTCCCAGGTGCTGGCCCCGTCCACGCTGGGCGTGGTCTACAGCAACCTCGCCTCGTTCTTCGCCGCGGCCGTCGCCGACCGGGTCATCAGCGTCTCGCCGTGCCTCGGGGTCCGGCTGCCGAGCGCGGAGGAGCGGCGCCAGTTCATCCCGACACCGGAACAGGTGCACATCCTCGCAGAGTCGCTGCCGCCGCGCTTCGCGGCGGTGGTCTACCTGGCGGCGGGCTGCGGGCTCCGCGGCGGTGAGGTCTTCGGCCTGGAGCTCGACCAGGTCGACCTGAAGCGCCGTGAGGTGGACGTGAGCCAGCAGATGGTCTCGGTCGGCGGGCGCTCGCCGTACCTGGGGCCGCCGAAGACCAGGACGTCGATGCGGACCGTCGAACTCCCCGAGGTGGTCTGCGCGGCCTTGGCCGTGCACCTGAAGCGGTTCGAGCCGGTCGAGATCGAGGTGGACGACGAGACCGATCCCCGGAGCCCGCGGCGCCGTACGGCCCGGCTGCTGTTCACCACGAACATGCTGCTCCCGGTCCACCGGTCGACCTGGGCGCACATCTGGGCGCCGGCGGCCCGCGCGGCGGGCATCCCGAAGGGGACCGGGCTGCACGTGCTGCGGCACTACTTCGCGACCCTGCTGATCCACCGGGGGGCGAGCGTGAAGACCGTTCAGCTCGCGCTCGGGCACAGCACGCCCACGGTCACGCTCAACACCTACGTGGGGGAGTGGCCCGAGGCACAGGAGAGGACGCGTGCCCTGGTGGACAGCGCCCTCGGCCGTGTGCCCCGGATGTGCCCTCCCGCATAGGCGCGGCTCTGAACGAGCAGCTCAGAGCCATGATCACCCATCTGGTTAACGGTAGTTCGTGAACTGCAGGGCGACGTCCAGGTCCTTGCCCTTGAGCAGGGCGATGACCTCCTGGAGTTCGTCCTTCTTCTTGGAGCTCACCCGCAGTTCGTCACCCTGGATCTGGGCCTTGACGCCCTTGGGCCCCTCGTCCCGGATGATCTTGGAGATCTTCTTGGCGTTCTCCTGGTCGATGCCCTCCTTGAGGTCGACCATGAGCCGGTACTCCTTGCCGGACAGCTTGGGCTCGCCCGCGTCGAGGATCTTGAGGGACAGGCCCCGCTTGATCAGCTTCTCCTTGAACACGTCGAGAACGGCGTTGGCGCGCTCCTCGCTGTTGGCCCTGATCTCGACGGCCTTCTGGCCACCGGACCACGTGATGCTCGCACCCGTGCCCTTGAAGTCGAACCGGTGTCCGATCTCCTTGACCGTCTGGTTCAGCGCGTTGTCGGCCTCCTGGTGGTCGATCTTGCTGACGATGTCGAAACTGCTGTCGGCCATGCGTCGACTGTCCTCCCTAGCTCTCTGGACGACCCTAGCGTCTTGCCTGTCAGCCCATGATGCGGTGATCTCCGCCGCCGTGGTGACAATGCCGGGAGAGGGGAGCGCGGAAGCCGTTTCCCGGCCGGACCCGGCGCGGCGCGCACGCCGTACCCGGCCCGCTCCGAGAGGGCGCGGTGACATCGGTGTGTAGCGGGAAGGCCCTGGTGGACCGGGCCGGCGAAGGATCAGCGCCGCCGATGTCACGTCACGTCCGGAAGTCCGCTATTCTTCTTCCTGTCGCCGCCGCAAGCGGATGGCAAGGCAGGTTGCCCGAGTGGCCAAAGGGAACGGTCTGTAAAACCGTCGGCTCAGCCTACCCAGGTTCGAACCCTGGACCTGCCACCAGCAGGAAAGAAGCCCCTGACCAGCTATAACGCCGGTCGGGGGCTTTTTTCGTTGATCGCCCGGGAGCCCCCGCGATTCCCCGTGATTGACCCTGACTTAGGGCACGCTCGGGGCACGCGATCAGATCTGATCCCCGTGCGGACGCACGCATTCCTCCCCTGCCTGATCTTCCCGTCTGCCTCGTCCCACCCGTAGGGCAGCGGGCCGGCGACGGAGGAGCAAGCCCGTCTTCGCGTGTCCCTCAGCCGGTAGCCGTTCCTCGGTCATCGGACGCCAAGAGGTACAGACGGGCTTGATCTGGAGGAGTCGGTCTGCTGGGCTCCGCCTGGGACGTGGCAGGCGGGACGATCAGGCTCACCTCAGCCATCTACGGTCTCCGGTCCGGCAATCGCGATCATCCCGGAGCCGAGGCCCCCGCCGGAGGCATCAAAGGACCTCGGTGCGGGCGGCGGCGGGCCGGTGGTCGGCGCGTCAGCGGGTACGGTGAGGGCGGCGGTCGGCGCGCCCGCGCGGCCCCCGCGCGAGAACGGCCCCCAGGCCGCACGCGCAGCGCGGGAGGACGGCGCGGGCTGGTGCGGCGGCGCGGCGCGCCGCCGCCTTGATACCCATAAGGGCAATTCGGCAAAGTCACACGTAGAGCTGCGCACCGATCAGATGTACGCCGTCGTGCTGGCGTACGGCTGGCATTTGGTTGTCTCGCATGGCGTCCAGGACGCGGACGGCGAACGCCTCGGATGCGAGGGCTCGAACTTCGTCCGCAGTGACCCAGCGGAAGGCGCGAGTCTCGTCGGTTTCCGTGAGTTGTCCGTCGGTGACCTTGCATCGGAAGACCAGCGCGACGATGCCTCGGGCCATATTCTTGTAGACGCCGGTCAGGGCGATCGGCTCGACGTGGAGGCCGGTTTCCTCTCGGACCTCCCGGACAAGCCCGGTGATGATGTCCTCGTCGCGTTCGAGAACTCCGCCGGGGGCCTCCCAGTGGCCGTTGTCCCGCCGCTGAGTCAGAAGCGCTCGGCCGTGGTCGTCGATGATCACTCCTGCCACGCTGACAGAGTGCGTGTTTTGGCGATCCATCGGATTACCTCCGGCGGGGCTGGTCGATATCCTCGACTGTAGTACACGTATGTACGAGTTGAGGAGTTGGCCGTGGCGGAGCTGTCCCTGCCAGATCTGGACCCGATCAGCGACCGGGCCGTTTTCCGCCAGATAGCCGACCACCTCCGGGATGCGATCGAACGCGGCAAGCTCCATCAGGGTGACAAGGTGCCCTCAGAGACGCAGCTCATGCAGCACTACGGCGTTGCCCGGATGACCATCCGAAATGCGCTCCAGGTCCTCCAGAGTGAGGGCCTGACCGTGGCCGAACACGGGCGTGGAGTCTTCGTCCGTTCTCACCCTCCGGTTCGGCGTCTGGCCTCCGACCGGTTCGCGCGCCGGCATCGCGAGCAGGGCAAGGCGGCGTTCATCGCGGAGACCGAGGGTGCAGGCGGTAAGCCCTCCGTCGATTCCATAAAGATCACGGAAGAGAACGCATCTCCGGACGTGGCCGAACGGCTCAAGCTGACGACTGAGGATTGTGTGATCGTCCGCTCTCGCCGATACCTGATCAACGGCCGACCGGTCGAGATCGCGACCTCCTACATCCCCGCTGAGATCGCCAGAGGTACGCAGATCGCCCAACCGGACAGCGGGCCGGGGGGAATCTATAGGCGATTGGAAGAGATGGGCTTCCAGCTAGATCACTACATGGAGGAGATCCGCTCCCGGATGCCGCTCCGCGATGAGGCGAGAGCCCTCAAACTCGCCCCCGGCGTGCCGGTCTTTCACCTGATCCGTACGGCTTACACGACGGAGGGCCGTGCCGTGGAGGTGTGCGACACCGTGATGTCCAGCGATGCCTACGTGCTCTCGTACGAACTTCCCGCCCGATAGGGCTTGACGGACTCGTCTAGAGGAGTCATAAAGGAGTCAGGCGATAACTCCTCTAGTCGAGTAGACGCCTAGTAGAGACCTCGGATCGGCCGAGGTCCCAACAGTGGAGGCAGAGCAGTGGCTCTCAAGGGTGGAACACGCTTCAGCGTGAGGTTCGAGGACGTTTTCCCGAACGGCTGCAATCTGGTCCCGGACTCGATCGTTGAGGCCCAGGACTACGACGAGAAGACCAAGCGGCGGACTCCCGCGATCGACAAGGCGACGGGCCTGCGGGTCTTCCAGTGCCGGGTCATGGACATGGACCCCGAGCTGACCGGTCGCTCCCGGGAGACGACCGTGAAGATCCTGGCTCCGGTCCAGCCGGTGCCGCCGACCGGGCAGCCGTTCGAGTTCGTGGAGTTCGAGGGCCTGACGGTCACGCCGTACGTCAACGACCGGGGTCGCATGGCCTACTCGTTGCGCGCGACGGCGATCGTCAAGCCCCACAGCGTCAAGCAGACCCCGGCGGCCGGCAAGGACGCGGCGTGATGGCCGGGCGCGGCAACGGCTCATGGCAGATCACGTCCCTGCATGTGGAGGGGAACGGATCGGCCACCTGCCGGACGTACCCGGCACGGACCCCGATCTTCGAGGTCGCGGCGGACAGGGCGACGGTCACCGTCACGATCCCGGCCGATCGGCTGGACGCGGCAGCGGTGATGTTCGCCCGGGAACTGGCCCAGGCCGCGCACTGCTTCGCCGTCGAGATCGAGCGCCGGTGGCGTGGACTGCCTTCCTCCGGCCCGAGGGCACGGCACCCCTACGGCAACGCCGTCGCGTGCGACAAGAGCTGACCGATTCCACGGGGCCGTGGTGAAGCGGCAACTTCCGACGACCCCTGATCTTCCTGGTTCCCAGCAACGACAAGGAGATGAACGTGAGCAAGAAGACCGTGAAGTACCGCACCGTAGGCGGCCAGATCGTCACCTGGAACCACCGCGCGAACGTCAACGATCTCGCCGACTACGGGGTGTGGGAGTGCTCCGGCTGCGGAGACCAGCGTGACGGATACCGTTTCGACGCCGACAAGCACGCCCAGAACTGCCGCGCTATCTGACCGATCCGGGCCGTCCATCCGACCAAGAACGTCGGCCCCTTCCTCGAAAGGACCTCGGCATGAGGAACCCGCTCAAGCAGCCCGCTCCGCTCCAGTGCAGCCGGTGCTTCGGTCAGGGCCGTATCTCCGCCCAGACCTGGACTATGGGCAAGGGCTGGCGCCAGACCGGTCCGAAGTGCCCCGACTGCAAGGGCCGCGGCACGCTTCCCACGCGCTGAGCCGACACGTTCCGATCATGACCCCGGCCCGTCCATCCGACCAAGAACGTCGGGCCGGGGCTCCTCGAAAGGAGATCTCCAGCATGGCACGACAGACCACGGTGCACCACATCCCGCGTCACGCCGGATGGCCGAACGGAGAGCCGCAGAGCGTCCGTGACGCCTACGACCGGATGCTCGCCGAGCAGGCCGGCCAGGACGGTGACAAGCGGGACGGCAAGTCCTGAAATCACGCGGGGCCACCGTGAAGCGGCAACTTCCGGTGGCCCTTGATCTCCCCGGTTCCCAGCAACGATCAGGAAGGGCTTTCAGTGGACAAGAACCAGGTTGCCAAGCAGAAGATCCGAGAGCAGGTCGCCCAAGAGTTCGCGGCGGATGGTGTCCGCCCCGATGAGGTGGTCTTGAAGGACAACGGCGACATCGTCATCGACCGCCGTAAGACGAAGTCCTGGGCCACGCCCGTGATCGTCGGCAAATGGTCGTAGAAGCAAGCGGGGCCACCGTGAAGCGGCAACTTCCGGTGGCCCCTGATCTCCCCGGTTCCCAGCAAGGATCAGGAAGGACCTCAGTTTATGCTGCGCAAACTCCCCGGTGACACCGCCCGTGATCTGGTGTCCACCACGCCGGACACGGCGATCGTGTTCCGGCCCACCGTCGTCAACACGCCCGCGATCGTGGTGATCGTGATCGCGGTGTGGCGGTTCCTGGCCGGGATCGTCCATACCGTCTGGCGGCACCCGATCGCGGTCGCCTCGCTCCTCGTCCCGGCGGCCGTGGTCGTGCGCTACGGCTGGACCTGGGCGGGGCTCCTGGTCGGCTCCGTGCTCGTCCTCGGGGTCGTCTGGGCGCTGCTGCACCGGCCTTCGTTCCTGGCCGTGGCCGGCTGGCGGCTGCTGGCCTTCTGGCGCTGGATGTGGATCTATCGGCGGCACTGGCAGCCGGTCATGGTCATCGCGGGCCTGTCCAAGGTGATGAAGGGCCGCGACTACCTGCCCGTGCTCGTGCGCGTGTCCTGCGACGACTTCACCGACCGGGTGACGGTCAAGATGCTGTCGGGTCAGTCAGTGGAGGACTGGGCCAAGCGCACCGACCACCTCGCGCACGCCTTCGGCGCACTCTCCTGCCGGGTCTCGATCGTGCGGGCCGGTCGGCTGCTGCTGACCTTCCCGCGTCGTGATCCGCTGGCAACCCCGATCGGGGCGCTGCCGATCCCGCCGGCGGTGGACCTGGGCGCGGTGCCGGTCGGTAAGCGTGAGGACGGTCGGCCGTGGACGCTCAAGCTGCACGGCACTCATGTCCTGGTGGCGGGTGCGACCGGTTCGGGCAAGGGCTCGATCATCTGGTCTGCGGTGCGTGGTCTGCTGCCGGCGGTCCGGGCCGGACTGGTCCAGATCATCGGGCTGGATCCCAAGCTCATGGAGCTGTCCTATGGCCGGGACCTGTTCCACCGCTATGCCTCCTCTCCCGAGGAGTGCGCCGATGCGCTGGAGGAGACGGTCGCGCTGATGCACGACCGGGCCGGTCTGTACGCCGGTCACCAGCGCTCGCACACGCCGTCCGTGGCCTACCCGTTCGTGCTCGTGGTCGTGGACGAGGTGGCGTTCCTGACCGCCTACCAGACCGACAAGCACCTTCGGGAGCGGGTCAAGGCCGCGCTCGCCACGCTGACCACGCAGGGCCGGGCGGTCGGTGTCGGGGTGCTGGCGGCGCTCCAGGACCCCCGCAAGGAGGTCATGAGCATCCGCAACCTGTTCCCCGACAAGATCGCGCTCCGGTTGGACGAGTCGGAGCAGGTGGACATGGTCCTCGGCGAAGGTGCCCGCGACCGGGGCGCGCTGGCCGATCAGATCTCCCCGATCCCCGAGCGCGGCGCAGGCGTCGGCTTCGTGCGGCTGGAGACCTCGCCGGACCCGGTGCGGGTGCGGGCGGCCTACGTCTGCGACGCCGATATCCACGCGATGGTGGCCGAGTTCGCCTCCTCGCCGGCGCTGCCCGAGGTGCCTTCGGAGGAGGTGGCATGAGATGGCTCGCAAGCGCCCCGCCCCGGCTCGTGAGCGCGGCTTCCTCGACTGGACCGGCCAGGACGACGGCGTCAACCACTGGCTCGGCGGTCGCCGCCTGCCGTGCCGGATCTGCCACCGGCCGACGTTCCTGTGTGACGACGCTCAGGTTCCCTGTCACAAGACGTGCGCCGATGCCGAGTTCGCCGGCGACTCCTCTGCTGCGGGCGCGTCCTCGGCTCGGCGGGAGGTGGCCTGACATGACCGTTCCCGGAACCCTCGACCTGTTCGCCGGTCCCGGCGGCTGGTCCACCGGTCTTCGCCTGCTGGGCCTGGAAGACCTCGGGATCGAGATCGACCCCACCGCGTGCGCCACCCGGACGGCGGCCGGACACGCCACCGTGTGCGCCGATGTCTCCGCGCTCGACCCGGCCGACTTCGCCGGCGTGACCGGGTTGATCGCCTCGTCTCCGTGTCAGACCTTCTCGACGGCGGGCAAGCGCGCCGGGCTGGCCGACATGGTCGTCTGCCACCGGGCGTTGAACGACCTGGCCGCCGGACGCGACAGCCGCGCCGCACTCGTGGAGCAGTGCCGCGACCGCCGATCCCTGCTGGTGGTCGAGCCCCTGCGCTACGCCCTGGCGCTGTCGCCTCAGTGGGTGGCCGTCGAGAACGTGCCCGCCACCGCGCCCCTGCTGGAGCACACCGCCGCGATCTTGCGCGAGCACGGGTACCGGGCTTGGAGCGGGGAGGTCAACGCCGCCGACTACGGCCTTGCCCAGTCCCGCCGGCGGGCGCTGCTGCTGGCCCACAGCGACCGACTGCCCGCCCTTCCGGCACCGACCCACCGAGGCGGAGCGGTCCAGCCGGATCTGTTCGGTTCCGAGTTGCGCCCCTGGGTCACCATGGCCGATGCCCTCGGATGGCCTCGGGGGCTTCAGATCCGCACACGCGGCATGCGCCGGGCCGGGACCGGTGGCAACCTGTTCAGCGCCGACCGCCCCGCCTGGACCCTGACCGAGAAAGCCCGCTCGTGGACGGTCGGCAGCCTCGACGCCCTGGCGCACACCTGGCGACAGCTCACCGCCCAGGAGGCCGCCGTGCTCCAGGGCTTCCCGCCGGACTACCCGTTCCAGGGCCGTCGCTCGACCGTCTTCCGGCAGATCGGCGACGCCGTTCCCCCGCTCCTGGCCGCCGCCGTCCTGGATGCGCTGTGCGGCACGGAGGTGACTCGATGACCGCCGAACCGCTGACCGGGCACCGCTGCCCGACCTGCAAGGCCAAGGGCACGTGCTGGCTCGACGCCGAGACCCAGCAGATCACCTGCACCGAGTGCGGCCAGGCGTCCCTCGTCCTGATCGCACCCGAGCCCATGCCGGAGCCTGCGCCGGCCAAGCCCGCTCGCCGTACCCGCAAGAGCACCGCCAGGAGCACGGCCAAGTGACCACCTCGACCGACCGGACGACGCCCCGGGCGCTGCGGATGGCTCAACCGCTCGCCCGGGATGTCGTCGATCAGATCGCCGCCGAGTACGGCGTGTGCCTGCGCCCCATCCCGATGTACCGCCTGGATGAGGCCACCGGCGAGACCAGGCTGTTCGACCTGCCGTGCGGGGCCACCCTGGCCAGCAAGTGCGCTCCCTGCGCGGAGCGGAACCGGCTGCTGCGCATGGCCCAGTGCCGCGAGGGCTGGCACCTGGAGACCGAACCCGTCATCCCGCCCAAGCCGCCGACCGAGGAACAGCGGTGGCTGATCGAGTTCCGCGCTGACTGGCAGGCCAAGCGGGACGCCGCCCACGCCGCCGGCGAGGACACCAGCGAGCATGACGAGGTGCTGCGCGGTCTGGATGCGGAGATCCGGGCCGCCGGGATGCGGGGCAGCGTGACCGGTCGGGCCTCGACGGCTCGTAAGCGCTCGACCCGCCGCCGCCAGGATGCCCCGGACCTGCCCAGGCGACGCAGGGTCGCCACGACGCTCGGGCGGACCTACACCGGACGGGACGGCAGGCGGTTCCGTCCGTCGATGTTCATCACGCTGACCCTGCCCTCCTACGGCAAGATCCAGACCGATCGCGGGGTGCCGGTCGATCCGGACGCCTACGACTACACCCGCGCCGCCCGGGACGCGATCCACTTCGCCCGACTGGTGGACCGGTTCGTGCAGAACCTGCGCCGGGTGGCCGGCTATGACGTGCAGTACTTCGCCGCGGTGGAGCCGCAGAAACGGCTGGCGCCGCATCTGCACATGGCCATGCGGGGCACCCTGTCGCGGGCGGAGATCAAGCAGATCGCGGCGGCCACCTACCACCAGGTGTGGTGGCCTTCGGTGGACGTGGTGCGCTTCGAGGGCGAGCACCTGCCCGTCTGGGTGGAGCGGGCCGAACGCGAAGACGGCACGCCGTACCCGGACCGCCAGAGCGGCGACTACATCGACCCGACCACGGGCGAGGTCCTGCCGACCTGGGATGAGGCATTGGACGCGATCGGCGACGACGACGAGCCCATGCACGTGATCCGCTTCGGTGAGCAGGTCAAGGCGGACGGCATCATGGCCGGCACCAAGGACGCGGACAAGGCGATCGGATACATCGCCAAGTACCTGACCAAGGCGATCGGCGAGAGCGTCAGCACCGGCGACCCCGATGATCCCGACCAGCAGGCCCGCCAGGCGCACGCCGCCCGGATGGTCGAGGCCCTGCGCTACGAGCCGTGCTCGCCCACCTGCGCGAACTGGCTGCGCTACGGCGTACAGCCGAAGAACGCCCGTGCCGGAATGGTCCCGGGCCGGTGTCGAGGCAAGGCGCACAAGCCCGAACACCTCGGCTACGCGGGCCGGCGGGTGCTGGTCTCCCGGAAGTGGTCGAACAAGACGCTGACCGATCACCGGGCCGACCGGCGGGCCTTCGCCCTGGAAGCGCTCGGTCTTTCGGCAACCGAGGAGACCGACCCGGGCCGCTATTCCTGGCGGCCGGTCCCATCCGGTGACCCCGGCCTTCGGCCGCTGGGTGAGCGGCTCCTCCTGGCCGTGGCCGAGCGCCAACGTTGGCGACGCCTACGCGACGAGCTACGGGCCAGAGCAGACGGACAAGATCTTTCGGCAACCGAGAAGAGGAGGGCGGCGTGAGCACGACGGATCTCGGGCGGCTTCTCACTGTGGAGGAGGCGGCGGAGCGGCTGAACACATCGGTTCGCTTCCCTCGGCGGCTGATCGAGGAGCGCCGGATCACCTTCGTCCGGATCGGCCGGCACGTGCGTATCCCGGAGCGGGAGCTTGAAGCCTTCATCGCGGCCTCGGTCGTGCCCGTTATCACGATCAAAGGCTACGGGAGCGCGGCGTGATGGCTAAGCGAGCAAGAGCTTTCGGCAACGCGCGTGAGCTGCCCTCGGGACGGTGGCAGGTCCGTTACTGGGGTCCGGACGGCCGGCGGCATACGGCTCCGCACACCTTCGCCAAGGAGAAGGACGCGAACCGGTGGCTTCGCCTGAAAGAGGCCGAGGTCGCGCGCGGAGAGTGGATCAACCCTGATGAGGCGAGGATCACGGTCAAGAAGTGGGCGGAACGCTGGCTGACCTCTGTCGGTCCGAGTCTCAAGCCCAAGACGCGGGCCTCGTACGCCTCGCTCCTGCGAACGACCATAGAGCCCAGGTTCGGGAAGATGGAGGTCGGCCAGGTCCGTCCCATCATAATCGGTGAATGGGTGGCGAGTCTGACGAAGCAAGGACTCAGTCCCTCCCGCGTTCGGCAGTCGTACCGGCTGATGTCGCAGATCATGACGGCGGCGGCCAACAATGACATGATCAAGGTGTCACCGTGTCGGGGCGTGAAGCTTCCCCGGATGCCTGAGACTGAGCCGCACATCCTGACGGAGGCTGAGGTCAAAGCGCTGATCGAAGCTCTCCGGGCTCCTCATGATCTGGTCGTGCAGCTCCTCGCGTACGGCGGGCTGAGGATCGGTGAGGCGTTCGCGCTCCGCCGGCGGAACGTCGATGTCGAGAACGGGCGGCTGATCGTCGCGGAGTCGTTAGCCGAGATCGGCGGCAGACACGTCTTCGACACGCCGAAGTCACATCAGAGGCGAGAGATCGTGCTCCCTGCCTTCGTCGTGAGGGCGCTTCAGGCTCGACTCGACAAGCTGACCGATGATCCCGAGGCGCTGCTGTTCACCGGTAGGACGGGCAAGCCGCTGCACTACAACTCCTGGCGCCGCTGGCACTTCGACCCGGCTGTGGAGGCGGCCAAGCTCACGGATGTCACTCCACACGACCTGCGCGCCACCCATGCGACCTGGGTAGCCGACCGGCACGGCGTCATGGCTGCGGCTCGACGGCTCGGCCACTCCAACGCGAGCGTGACCACCCGGCACTACGCGCGGGCGGTGGAAGGACGGGACAAGGAGATCGCCGAAGCGCTCGACGTGCAGGCGGGGCACGCGGAGCGCTCCGAAGAGCCGCAGGGCACGCAGAGGGCACGACAGATGCGACGGCGGTTCTCTTGGCCTGCGATCAAGCCTGTGACCAGCAACGGAAGCGAGAAAGGATTATCGACTTCCCGGCATCTGTAAAACCGTCGGCTCAGCCTACGATGGTTCGAACCCATCACCTGCCACCAGCCTTAGCGACAGCTGAGAGGCCCTACGGGGCCTCTTTTGCTTTTCCGGGACATGCAGCCGTATGCCGCTCTGAGCGGCCGTGCGTCGGTGGTCGCGCAATATGTGCGCAATGATCTTGAGGGTGTTCTCCCAGGTCGGGCCGGACGTTCGGAGCCGGTCAGGAGCGCGAGTCCACCCCTGAAACGTCGAAGGGCCCCGGGTGGTGTCCCGGAGCCCTGATCATACGTCGGGTGCCTCACGCCGCCAGGGCGTCACTGATCCGCCGGTTGGCGATCTCCTTCTGCCCGTCGATGCACTTGGCGTAGACGCGAAGGAGGACGTCCACGCTGTGCCCGGCCCGCTCAGCCACATCGGGAGCCGGAACGCCCGCATTCAGCCACAGAGAGACCGCCGCGTGCCGCAGGTCGTACGGTCGCCGGGCGAGGGGAGAGGCCACCTGAGCGGGCGTGAGAGCCAGTTTCCGAGCCTCCTGCCAGACCTCGGTGTAGGCCGTCGAGGCGACCACGCCACCCCGCTCACTGCGGAAGATCCGCCCGCCCTCGCCGGCGCCGTACTCCTGGACGTGCTCCCGGAGGATCCTGACGAGTTCGGGAGGGATCGGCACCGGCCGCACGTCGTCACGGCCCCGGTGCTTGAGACCGCGCTCCTCGTGGGCGTCTCCGCTGTCAGTCCACTGCGTGTTGACCTCCGGTCGCGAGACGTCGACCGTGATCTGTCCCCACCCTTCGGCGGGAAGGTGGCAGTCCTGGAGACGCAGGCCCACTGCCTCACCGGGCCGCAGCGCGGCGTAGTACATGCAGGCGAACAGAGCCATGAGCCGCCGGCCACGGCCCCGCCGACCCACGTAGGTCACCGCGGTGAGCAGCTCCCCAGCCTGCCGGGGATTGACCGCCACGCGCGGGTCGACGGTCTCGGTCGTCTTGGGCGGCTTCCACTTGACCTTGTGCAACGGATTGGCGGGCAGCTCTCCCAGCTCCACGGCGTATTCGAGGACCGCATGGAGAACGGCCCGCTTGCGGGCGACCGTGTTCGGGGCCGACGCCGTACCGTCGAGCCGGAGCGCGAGCGCGTCGAGTGCCAGCCGTACGGTTCGTGTCTCGCCGAGGTCGGCCAGGTCCAGCGAGGCGCCCTCAAGCCAGCGGATGGCCTGGGCCATCTCATGCGGAGCATGGGGCCGCTTGCCCGCAGGCAACAGGGCGTACTTACGCAGCGCGGTCCGGAGAGCCCCGGCGTCGGGGCGGCCCGGCCGGTCCTTGGTGAGCGCGGGAAGTACCGTCGAAAGCGCGTCGGAGATGCTGTCCCGGCTCTTGGCCGCCGCGTGCGGCCACTTCATCTCGATGTAGGCCCGTACGAACTCGAAGACCGTCCGGGCGCTCTTGGCCTGGAGCATGGAGAGCGGGAACCCGGTCTCCACGTCGAACGCCTCACCGCGCTTCGCGGCCTGCCGCAGGTCCGACAGGAAGCTCTCGGCGAGGGCCTTGGTTCGCAGGGTCTTGGACTTCTGCCGGCCTCCCACCTTCCAGCGGACCACGTAGGAAGGCGTCTTGCTCGTCTCATTCCGGCGGATTTCCCAGAACTTCACGTCGTACGAGGTATTCACGCCGCCTCCCGGAGGGACTCAAGCCAGGCGAGGAATTCGCTGCGGTAGATGCGGATCTCGCCGTTCGGGAGCTTGAAGCCCCGAGGAGCGTGGCCGAGTTCGCGCCAGCGGTAGAAGGTGCGGCGGGAGACGCCCCCGAGTTCGGCCAAGATCTCCGGGACGGTCATCAGCTCGTCACGCTTGCTCATGCCGCCCTCCCGATGGTCTCGATTGCCGAAGGATCTTGACCGGTGGCTTCGGCTTGCCGGGCGAGGAGGGTTGCCCGCCAACGCTGGCGGTCGGCGACCATGCGCAGCAGCCGCAGGGCCAGGGAAGGAACGGTGCCGTCCCCGGCCGGGACGGGCTTCCAGACGTAGCGGTGCGGGTCGATCGGTTCATCGGCCAGACCGAGGGCCTCCAGGACCCAGGTACGGCGGTCGCGCTTGTGCTCGGCGAGGGTCTTGTTCGACCACTTCCGGGAGACCAGGACCCGCCGGCCCGCGTAACCGAGGTGCTCGGGCTTGTGGGCCTTACCCCGGCACCGGCCCGGAGCCATTCCGGCTTTGGCGCCCTTGGGCTGCACACCGTACCGCAGCCAGTTCGGGCACGACGGCGAACACGGCTCGTAGCGCAGAGCCTCGACCAGCCGGGCCGTGTGATCCCGCCGGGTCGCATCGTCGGCATCCAGGCTCTCGCCGAGGGACTTGGTCAGGTACTTGGACAGGTAGCGGATGCACTGATCGGCGTCCGGAGTCCCGGCGAGCACGCCCTGAACATCGACCTGGTCGCCGAAGCGGATCACATGCAGCGGCTCGGCCTCGTCGTCCTGGTCGAGCCGGTCGAGCGCGTCATCCCAGGTGGGAAGCACTTCCCCGGTGCCAGGGTCGATGTAGTCGCCGGTCTGCCTGTCGGGGTAGGCGGTGCCGTCCTCTCGCTCCGGCCGTTCGACCCAGACGGGTAGGCGGTCCCCCTCGAAGCGCACTTCGTCGGCCGCCGGCCACCACACCTGGTGGTACGTCGCCGCCGCAGTGGCCTTGATCTCCGCCCGTGGGAGGGTGCCCCGGATGGCCATGTGCAGGTGCGGCGCGAGCCGCTTCTGAGGTTCCACGGTGGCGAAGTACTGCACGTCATAGCCCGCGACCCGCCGGAGGTTCTGCACGAACCGGTCGACCAGCTTGGAGAAGTGCAGGGCGTCCCGCGCGGCCCGCTGGTAGTCGTAGTTCGCGGGATCGACGGGAACGCCCTGCCCGGCCCGGATCTTCCCGTAGGAGGGCAGGGTGAGCGTGATGAACATCGACGGCCGGTAGACCTTCCCGTCCGCCCCGGTGAAGGCCCGGCCGATCGTGGTCGGGCTCATGGCCCGCTTGGGCAGGTCCGGGGCATCCTGCCGCCGCCGGGTCGAGCGGGAGCGCCGAGCAGCGGCCCGGCCGGACAGGCGGCCGCGCATCCCGGCCGCGGTGATCTCGGCGTCAACCTCGGCGATCGCCTCATCCCAGCTGGCGATCTCGGCGGCGTCGCCGTCCCGTTCGGCCGCGTCCCGCTGAGCCTGCACGTCGGCGCGGAACCCGATCAGCCACCGTTGTTCCTCGCTGGCCTCGTCCGGCTCGGCGATCGGTTCGGTCTCCAGGTGCCAGCCCTCGCGGCACTGGGCCATGCGCAGGTAGCGGTTCCGTTTGGCGCACGGCGGGCACTTGGCCTCCTGCGTGGCCCCGCAGGGGACGTTGACGTCCTCGCTTCGGCCGGTGCGGACATCGAGCCGCCGCAGCACGATCGGCCGGATACACACGCCGTTAGCCTTGGCGATCTCCACCGCCACATCGAGGGCGACCGGCATCTTCTGCCGCTCGGCCCGGGATAGGGAACGGTCGGTCGTGGTGGTCATGGGGTCACCTCCTCTCGGTGGATCTCGGCCAGGTCCGCCGCGAGCCGGTAGACGGCCCCGTACGGGTCGGTGGTCACGCGGATGTCGGACAGTTCGAAGGCCACCACCCGCTGCGTCCGGCGCGGCCCGAACAGCGCCAGGACGGGCCGCTCGCAGATGCGGGTGATCTCCTCGTCGGTGCCGTAGAAGCAGACCCTCACGCCGCCACCGCCTCGGCCATCGCCCGGATGTCCGCGTCGGAGACGTAGGCCGCGCGGACCCGGATCGGGTCGGGGGCGGCTTCCAGGCGGACGTATCCGACGCCCGCGCCCTGCTGCGGGACGGGTGAGATGTGGTCGGCCAGCGCGCCCCGGTCGCGGGCGCCGTCGCCGAGCACCATGTCCACCTGCTCGGACTCGTCCAACCGGAGCGCGATCTTGTCGGGGAACAGGTTGCGGATGTTCAGCACGTCTTTTCGCGGGTCCTGGAGCGCGGCCAGGACGCCGACGCCGACCGCCCGGCCCTGGGTCGTGAGCGTTGCCAGGGCTGCGGTGATGCGGAGCTTGAGGCTCTTGTCGGACTGGTAGGCGGTCAGGAACGCCACCTCGTCGACCACCACCAGGACGAAGGGGTCATCGACGGTGGGGGTGTGGGAGCGCTGGAGGCCGGCGAACCGGTCGGCCCGCTCCTGCATCACCGCCACAGCGGCTTCCAGCAAGTCGGCGCACTCGGCTGGGGTCGCCGCATACCGGTCGCCGAACAGGGCACGGCCGAAGGACAGCTCCATCCGCTTGGGGTCCAGCGCCCATATCTCGACCAGGCCCGCCCGCACGGCCGGGAGCAGGCCGCGGATGGTCGACCAGATGACCGAGCCCTTGCCCGCCCCGGTCGCGCCCGCCACGAGGACATGCGTGCCGTGCACGTTGAGCAGCCAGGGGGCGCCGTCCTCGCGGGTGCCGACCCGTACCGGTCCCACCGATGCCTGCTCCGGGATCGGCACCGCCGGGAGCGGAGTGGCGAGCGGATCATGCCGGGGGAAGACGAGGTGCAACCGGCCGGCCCGTGCGATCGAGACCCGGCAGGAGCGGGCGCCGAAGCCGTGCGCCAGATGGTCGAGCCGGTCGGCCCAGTCCTTGACCGCCTGACCGTGCAGCATCTTCACGGTGACCACGTCGGCCCACGAGGTGCAGCGCACCCGCACCAGATGGGGGATGTAGTCCCGGCCGCGCAGGTGCCGCCCGAGGCCGGAGACGACCATCACGGCCTGCCAGTGCCGCCGGTAGACCCACAGGAAGCGCCAGAAGGCCAGCAGCCGCCAGCCTGCCCACCGAAGGAACGACGGCCGATGCAGCGAGCACCACAACGTCAGCACGGTCACGACGACCGCGACCAGGACCAGGCCCGCCCGCCAGCCGTACCACCACGACAGCGCACACGGGACGGCGACGACGGCCGAGGCGATCGGATGCCGCCACAGCAGGCGGACCAGGCCGGCGACCAGGCGCGCGGCGAAGATGACGAGCGTGACGAACGCCGGGGTCCGCACCACGGCGGGGCGGAAGACCACGGCGGTATCGGGAGTGGTGGAGACGAGACTCTGGGTCTCATCACCGGGCAGTTTCTTGAACATTAGGCTTGGCCTCCTCTTCTTGATGTGGAGTCAGGTGAGAGATCAGGGGCCGTCGGAAGTTGCCGCTTCCGACGGCCCCGCTCGCGTGAGGTCAGAGCGCGACCTGGCCGGGGAACTGCTCGGCGTGCAGGCGCTCGCAGTCGGCCAGGTAGCGCGTGGCGACCTTGACGAGTTCGCGCGCCAGGGACACGTCATCGCCGGTGACCGGCCCGCCGCCGGTGGTGGTGATGGTGATCTCGGCCTCCGAAGAGGCCAGGGTCAGAAACGGTCGCGTGTCCCCGGCTCGCAGGGCCAGGACCGACAGATACGGCGTCTTGAAGGAGACGGCCAGCCGGGTCCGGTCCTCCTCGATCGACACCGAGGCGAAGGTGTAGGGCTCGTGCTCGCTCACGCCGCGCTCTCCTTACCGGCCGCCGCCTTGACCGCAGCCCCGGCCGTACGGGGCGGGCGCATGGACGTGGCGCGGATGGAGTAGGCCAGGCGGCCGGTGGACTGGTTGACGTACGGCGTGACGGTCATGCCGTCGAACTCGACCGGCACGAACGGCAGGCCCGGCAGCGCGGGCGGAACGACCGGCTCGACCGGCGACAGGATCTTGACCGACACCGTCTTCTGGCCGGCCTTCACCGCCGGGTCGGCGTCCATCACCGCGACCTGCCAGACCAGTTCGCCGGTGGTCTTGTCCTTGGCGTAGACGGTCCGGCCGTTGCTGGAGGCGTCGAAGTCCTTGACCTGCTCGACCGCACCGACGATGTAGCAGCCGTGCGGGAAGACCTGCTCGAAGCTGATCGGGATGGGTCCCTGAATAGCCATGATCACTCCTTTCATCGAGAACGCCCTTCATTCGGACGTCCACTTGTGCGGACAAGTTGAGAGTAGGTGATCCCACTCGTCCGCACAAGTGGATGAGCGGGGCGAGTGGGAGAGTCGTCAGTTCACCGGATAGACGTCGAGCAGTTCATGCAGGTCCCCCGGTAGAGCGACGCTCATCACCAGCAGCGCCGTCCCGGCCGGATCGTGCACCGTGGCCAAGACCCCGAGCACCGGCACCGACGAGCCGAGCAACTCGGCTTCCTCCTCGGTGGGCATGCGCGCGGTCAGGCGTTCGGTGATGTGGTCGAAGCGCAGATGCTTGACGGCCTGGAGGTGCTGGCGGATGCCGCCCCGCAGCGGTTCGGGCTTGTCCAGGTCGGTGCCGAGCGCGATCTCCAGCGGGAACCAGAAGGTCTCCACCGCCGAAGGCCGGCCACCCTGGAGTGCCACCCGCTGCCGCATGACCACCGGCGTCCGTTCTTCCGCGCCCAACAGTCGGGCGATGTGCCGCGGAGCCGGGACGCGCCGCACGTCGGTGATGTTCTCGGCGCTCTCCGCCTGCCCGGCGGTCTCCAGGGCGGGGCGGATACGGTCGGCCGAGGCTTCCGGGCGCCCTTTGACGAACGAGCCGCGCCCGTGCTCGCGCTCGATCCACCCTTGCATGGCGAGGGTCTGCAACGCCCGAACGACGGTGGTACGGCCGACGCCGAATTCCCGGACAAGCTGGGCCTCGGACGGCAGCATGTCACCGGGCGCGTATTCGCCGTCCTTGATGCGCTGCTGTATCGCCGTCATCACCTGGGCATACTTCGGCGGGGCGAAGTCCATGCTCATCTCAACCGCCCGATCACTCTTCCACTTGTCTGCATAAGCACAGTACCGGCCAAGCGGGAGGCTGTCAGGACCTCAAGCGCCGACGCTCTTTACCGGTCAGCGGACCAGGCCGCACACCAGCGCCGTCCACATCTCCCGGCCTTTGCGGCACGGCCACGCATTGCTGTAAGCCACAACCCGGCGGCCGTTCTGGTCGACGGTGCGACGGATGAAGGACAGCCCGCCGGCCTCGCACAACTCGTAGAAGGTCACCCGGTGCGCGTGGCAGGTCCAGGCCACCACCCGCACCCGGCCGAACCGCGCGCTGCCGTACCAGTCCAACGCCTGGTGCCCGTCCCGGGCCGGAGGCAGGTGCACCGACGGGCACGGCATCTCCCAGCCGAGCACCCGAGCACTCACGAGGTGACCCGCTCGAAGCGCACGGATCCGGCCGGATCGACGGTCGCGGTGAAGATGATCCGCCGGGACCAGTCGTCCGGGACGGTGCCGAAGTCGTAGACCCGCAGCACGATGCGCCCCCACACCGTCACATCGACTCGCGTCGTCTCGTCGGCCACGCGGCGCAGGGCCGTGCGCAGGGTGTCCATCGCCGTGGCCTGCCCCGAGGTGACCCCGCACGGCCCCAGCTCGTCGGCCCCGGCGGAGGTGGAGAACACCTCCCACTCGAACATCTCGACCACCTGGGCGGCAGGGTCACCGTTGTCGCAGTACAGGCAGTCCTCACGCGCGGACATCTCCAGGTGCAGGCCCATGGCCGCCACGCATCCCCGGCGGGTGACGATCTTCCAGCCGCGCCCGTCGCATGCGGTGCACTTAACCGGTGTTGTCATGACCGAAATGATCTGCGGCCAGACAATCCACGCCTATTCCACGCGGATATAGCACCGCGAGATATAGAGTCCCGCCTAGAGCGATGCACCACTTCGGGGACCGGCGACCGGAGGACGGGAATGCACGGAAGCGCTTTCGACCCGATCAAGATCCCAGCGCAGGTATGGGACCGCGAACAAACCCGGGAAATCCTCAAACAACGGGACATAGCCGGACTCTTCAACCTCGCTGTCAAATACAGCGGAGCCACCCAGGTCCGCCTCAGCACCGCCACCGGCATCCCGCAAGGCCGCATCAGCGAGATCATCCGAGGCCGCCGCCAGGTCACCGACCTGGAGGTCTTCGAGCGCATCGCCACCGGTCTGGGCCTGCCCGATCACGCGCGCATGCTGCTCGGCCTGGCCCCGCTCGACACCGCCTCCCCGACCGGCGACCACGAAGGCGAGCACCGCGAGCAGATCGAGGAACTGACCGCCCGGCTTGAAGCCTCCGCCGTCATCGACCCCACCATGGTCATGATCCTGACGATGGAGACCAACAATCTGCGCCTGATGGACCGCCGCGTCGGCGGAGTCGCCATCGCCGACAAGATGCGCGCCCACATAGCCCACATCGAGCGCGTCCACCGCCACGCCGTACGGCCCGGCATCCGCGCCCAGCTCGCCCACGTCCTTGCCGAAACCGCGTCCCTGGCCGGATGGCAGGCCATCAACACAGGAGCCCTGGCCGACGCCTGGCAGCACTACGAGCACGCCAAGGCCGCCGCCCGCGAAGCCGACGCCCCCGCCATCAGCGCCTACGTCTCCGGTGAACAGGCATACGTCCTCATGGACCTCGGACGGCCGGCCGAAGCGACCGAACTCCTCCAGCACATCCACGCCACCTGTCGCGACCGCATCCCCGCCCGGCTGCGGACCTGGCTGGCCGCTGCCGAAGCCGAGGCCGCCGCCATCCTCGGAGATGAGGCCACCTGCCGCACCGCGCTGGAGCAGGCCGCCGCCCTGCTACCGGACGGGGCCGCCGACGCGGACATGCCGTATCTGTCGCTGGACCGCCACCACCTGGCCCGCTGGCGCGGCAACTGTCTGGTCCGCTTCGGCGACCCGGGCACCGTCGAGGATCTACGCTCCGCGCTGGCCGGGATGGACGGTACCTACAACCGCGCCGAGGCCGCGCTCCGCTGCGATCTCGGGCATGCCCTGCTGGCCGGCGGGGACCCCGAGGCCGCTCAGCCCCACATTCAGCGCGCCCAGCACCTGGCGACGATGACCGGCTCCCGTCGCCAGCGCAAACGCATCGAAGAACTGTCCCGAGCGGTCACGCGCGCCCTGTGCTGAGCCGCGCCTGAGCCGCATACAGCCCGATCAACGTCCCCGACGTCCAGATGTCCCCTCGGGCGATCATCTCCGGGATCTCCGCCATCGGGATCCACTCGATGAGGTCCGCTTCCACCTCTTCACCGGTCGGCTTGCCGACGAGATCAGCGCCGCGGACAAGGAACAAGTTGTGCTCGGAGTCGACCATGCCGGCCATCGGCTGGTAGGTGACCAGGTGCTCCGTCTCCTTGGGCCGGTACCCGGTCTCCTCCTCCACCTCACGAACAGCCGTCGTCATCGGATCCTCACCGGCTTCGACCAGGCCGCCGGGCAGCTCCCAGCCCCACCGGTCGAACAGGAACCGGTGCCGCCACATCATCAACACCCGGTCCTGCTCATCGACTACCACCGCGATTGCTGCCCGGTCCAGATGTACTGCGTGATGCTCGAACCGCTCCCCACCCGGAATCTCTACGTCCACCAGGCCCAGCCGGATCCACCGGTTGTCGTAGACCAGCCGTTCCCCGTGCACGATCCAGCGCGTCTGCTCTTCGTTGGTAGCCACACCGTGAAGGTACCGGCCGAGGTTGCCGAGGTACACGGGGAGCAGGAACAGCAGCCGGGGTGCATTGCCGAATTGTTCTTGTGTGGATCAAGGTGGCGGCGCTGCGCGCCGCCTCGCGGCCCAACGCCCGCTCGGCGGCCGGGCATGCGGCCTGGGGGGCCGGTCCCGGCCGCCAGCAGCTCGGGCCGCCGATACTCGCAGCGACGGCTGCCGCGCTGCGTACGGCTACGCGCAACCGCTCCGCTGAAGCGGAAAACTGACTGCTGCTTCCCAGTAGCCGCGCAATAGCATCCGGGCATGGGCACGCCGTCAGATCTCGACCGCGCGTTGGACACTCTCTACGCGGCCTTCTCCCGGTATCCGTTGCCGGTCAAGACCGAGGTGTGTGATCACTGCGTGTCCGACGAACAGGTTCGGGCGACGCGCGCAGCACCCCTCCGCATGCTCACCGCAACCGCGTTGGGGCCCTACGCCGGCCACGCCTTGTCCACCTGGGGTGACCTTGACGAGTTCAAGCACTTCCTGCCCCGGCTGCTCGAACTGCTCATCCTCGAAGAACTCGACGGCTTCTTCCACGCCGAGGCCCTGATGAGCCGGGTCAGCGCCAGTTGGAGAAGTTGGCGACAACCAGAGCAGCAAGCTCTCATCGCCACCATCGGCGCCTGGTGGCGACACACTCTGAACCACTATCCACGCGACGTCGACGTGATGATGATGATCGAAATCATCGCCGACAGCCTGGAGCTGGATCTGGCTCCCTACCTGGCCGAGTGGGAGTCGAACACCACCGAGACGGCGGCCCGTCACATGGCATGGCTCATGCATGACTTCACCGTCAGCACGGGCCACGGCGCCGAGTGGTACACGCTCCTGGACACGTGGATCAGGGGAACGGCACCCGCGGCGATCCTGGAACGCGCGTTCTTCTCCGCCGGCTCACCGGAAGTGGCCCAGGAACTCTCCGACGCGCTCGAGACCCACCGCATCTGGAGCCGACACTGAACCGCAACCCAAAGCGCCTCCGGCGGGGGCCTCCGGCTCCGGGATGGTGCCGAGCTCGAGAGCGCGGGCCGCAGGCGGCTGAGGTGGGAGCCGCGCATCCCTCCTGCCATCGACCCAGGCAGAGCCCAGCAGACCGGCTCCTCCGGCTCAAGCCCGTCTGTGACCCTTGGCGTCCAATGGCCGAGGAATGGCGACCGGCTAAGGTACACGCGAAGACGGGCTTGCGCCTCCGTCGTCGGCCCGCTGCCGCTTCGCGGTGGGTCGACGGCATACGGGATGCGCGGAGGGCGAGGCGTGCGCGTCCGCGCAGGTCACGCGCCTGCTCTAGTTGCAGTTTTAGTTGCAGTTCCCCGCCGTCCCAGGCCGTTCCAGGAGGACCGTAGAGCGGTGTTGGTCCAGGTGGAACGGATCGGGACGGCCGAGAGCCGAGCTGCTAATGCGGTTTATGTTTCCTGTGCAGCATCTGTCGGGGAGGCAGGAAGCAGCCCAGAAGGTCCCCATGAAGTGCGTTGTCTTAGGCTTGACGCATGCCAAGCTTTGAGATTGTCACGCATGTCATGGCTCCTCCGGAACGAGTCTTCGACATCTCGCTGGACGTAGACGTTCACACAGCATCGATGGCGGGATCCTCCGAGATAGCGGTCGGCGGTGTGACCGCCGGCAACTTGAAGCTGGGCGATACCGTTACGTGGCAGGCGCGACACTTCGGTATCCGTTGGCGGATGACGTCTACGATCAGCGCTTACGATCGCCCTGGGTATTTCGTCGATGAGCAGGCGTCAGGACCTTTCAAACGCTGGTACCACGCTCACTATTTCCGACCTTACGGCAACGACGGTACGGTAATGAGCGATGTCGTTGAATTCGCCGCGCCTCTCGGTCCGCTTGGGAGGATCGCTGAAATTCTGGTTCTCCGTCACTACATGCCTAAGCTGATCCTGATCCGGAATCAGCACATCAAACAGATTGCCGAAGATAATCTCACAGCCGATTGAGGATCTGCCGCACGCGATAGACCTAAGGCATATTCCTGTCAAGCCTGCCACATGCGGATAGCGGAGATATTCGGATACGCGATCTTTCGGACGGGTGATGATCTACCAGCATCCGGGGAGCCAATTTGGGAGCCACCCGAACGGACGATCACGAACCGATCCGGACGGATCCGAACGGTCGGAGTCCCGACGAGCAGCAGGGCGAACGACTCTGAAGGATCCTGGACGTCGTTCGGGACCTACGGATCAGGAGGCTAGGCCGTGCCACTCGCGTGCCAGTACGGACGGGCACCAAGGGGACTCACGGGGACTGGCGGAGAGAGCGCTGTCCGCTCTGACCTGGAGCGCAGCACGTCAGCAGATCGCGCACCGCAGGCTTCCAAACTGGTTACGTGTCCTCGTCGGGATAACTCCAAGGCGTGATGACCCACGGTGCGGATTGCGATGCTCTCTGGGCGGCATAGCCGCACGGCAAGGTCGCGGTCTCCTCCACGCTCGGATCCATCTCAACCACATGGTGGATGTGCTTGATGATTGATGCCGTCGGATCACTCGCGTCCGTGATGCCGTCACCGATCAGCCAGTCATTCTCATCATCGTGGATCACGATGAGCGCAGGGAGTTCACCACTGACGACCGTACGCTGGACGACCGCTCCCAGCTCTGGTGGGAACCTGCCGCCTGGGAAGGGGAACGGCATGTCTCTGATGACTTTGCTCATACCGAAGAGTCTTTCAGTCGTGCCCGTGACGTGCCCGTCAGGGGGGTGACCAAGGGGACTCACGGGGAATCGCGGCGAGCCGGAGCACTTCCCCGCAGGTCAGCATTTCCCCAGATCAGGGCCATGATCGTTAGAGACTTCCCAAGTTGATAATGCAGTTTGCTCTATTCTGTACCGTCCTGCATAGATCATTCAGAGTTCAGCCAATACTGGAAGGATGAACTCGTAGATTTGAGCACAACGGGATCACGTGGTGGCTCGGGCCAGATCTGCAAGAAGTAGTGATCGCCTGGTTCAACCCAATTTTCTTCGTCCATTCCTCTGACGTGGTATCGCAAGCGATATGTTCCGGGGCCGGCGGGCAGCGGAGGAAGAGTGTGTGTTGTTCCCCCTCCCCACTCCTCCAGAGAGATCTGCCCTGATGGGGACTCGTAGCTGATCTCGACGATGTCTTCATAGCCATCGAGGTCAGCACCCGGATCACGATCGGCGACAGCCACTGTGAACTCCACCGTTGCCCACTGAGGACCCACAATTAGGAGAGCGCTGCCTGTATCGACTCGGATGATCCCCACGGGAGGGCTCGGCACATCACGGAACTCGCCCAGGCTGCACCCCTTGTCCATGAGATGGACCTGGGAGTAATCCACGCCCACATCCAGCTGCTTGACCTGCACGACTGGAGCCTCATCGGTACTCATGGGCGGAAAGCATAGACTCCGCCAGCGACAAGATTCGTTTTCATGTGCTTCTTGGCGTTCGAGATCGCACTCTTCCCGACAGCCCGGATTCTGCTTCGTGGATCGCGGTGGGGCAGCAGCCTCTTCGCGTGCCGGTGGTGGACGACGACACCGCAGGTCTGTCCGGAAGTCGTAGGACACTTGACCGCCGTTCAGGATGGCGGGGAGGCGTGCAATATGCGTGTAATGATCAAGGCCGTTGCCGATGCAGGGAGCCACCCTGCAGCAGGTCAGGAACGGTGTGTCGTCGGGAGCGGTCACGCCCTGTAAAACCGTCGGCTCAGCCTACCCAGGTTCGAACCCTGGACCTGCCACCAGCAGCGAGAAGAGCCCCTGAGCAGCAGAGATGCGCTCAGGGGCTCTTTCGTTCGCACCCGACTGGGGGTGACGCCCCACGGTTGCCCGTGCTGAATGCGCGCCGAGGTCTCCGGGTCCGGGGCGGCCGGCCCTCCACGGCCGCCGGGTCGCGTCCGGGATGCGGTGCTCGGCACGGGCGTCTCAGCGACTGCGCAGGCTCTGTCGCGGAAGTCGGTTCAGGCGGCGCCTGGGACACGCCATCGGACGCCCGGACTTCACCCCTCCGGCAGCGGGGCTTCCAGCACCGCCCGCCGCGCATCGGGCAGATCGCCGCGAGCCGCGAGCCGCGAGCGCGGGTCACGAGAGGTCGTCCGCCGGCGGGGACCGCCGTGGGACCGGCTTCTGGGACAGAGCCTAGGAACCCACAGGCTCCACGATGAGGTCCTCGGGGCGGGGGAGCGGGGCCGGCTCGTCCTCGGTGGCGTGGACCTCCAGGCACGAGAGGTGCCCGGCTTCGACGAAGAGCAGCACGCCGTCACCGCGTGTCCGCGTGTGGGCGGAGACGAGAACGCCGTCCAGCACGGGGGCGTCGAGGGCGGGAGGTCCGGCTCCCGGGCGGAGGTCCACGGTCGCGCATCCGCACCGGCAGTGCCCGACGACGACCGCCGAGGAGACCTGGGCTCGAAGTTCTCGCACGCCGGGGAAGTCCTGCGCGAGCAACGCCAGGACGACGGCCTGTTCCTGGGCTGACAGGTGACGCTCGCCGTCTGACACCTCACCAAGGTAGCGGGTCGGGTGTGGACGCAGGCGGGATGATTTCCGGTGGTCCGGATCGGCGGAGGAGCTCCTCCCCCGGTGAAGGTTCCTTCGCGGCTCGGAGCACAGCCCTTCTGGGAACCGCCGATGTCGCTCGGGCGCGACGACGGCCGTACGAGGAACGTTGAAGGCACCGAGGTCGGCGAGGACCGGGTCGATCGGTGGCCGGGCGCGTATCACGGGCGGGACGTACGAGCACGAAGTCACCACCCGCATCCTGCGTCCGGTCGGCATGCGCGACAGCTACCTGCCCGGCACCTCGACACGGATCAAGGGCCCGCACCACCGGGGTTACCAGTCCGTGCCGCCGGGCTTCGAGAAGCCGCCGGGCTCCGAGAACGCCATCGCGTACGGCGACGGGCACGTGGTGGACATGACCAGGACGAGCGTCACCTCGACCTGGGCCTCGGGCGTCCTCATCTCCACCGCCGCCGACCTGGAGAGGTTCGTCACGGCGCTGTTCTCGGGCGAGATCGTGCCGCCGGCCCGGCTGGAGGCGATGTTCACGGTGCCGGACGTGACGATGTTCGACGAGTGCGGCAACCGGCCGGCCACCTATACCTCCGGCATGTCGAAGATGGTGCTGCCGGGCGGACTGGTCGCGTACGGCAAGACCGGGGCCCGCTACGGCTATTCGGCGGGCGCCGGCGCGACGCGGGACCTGTCGAGGGTCGTGGTCTACTCGGTGAACTCCACCGATGCCAAGGCCGCCGGCCAGAACCAGCGGGGCCTGGGCATCGCGCTGGCCTCCTTCGCCTGACGGCTGTCCGGCTTCGCCTGACGGCCGCCCGGCGAGCCGCGGGGACGGGCGCCGCCCTCATGTTCCGGATGGAGCGGCCGGGCCTGACCGCGGGCCGCCGGCCTGCGGACCCGCCAGGGCGAGGTCACGGAACGCCGATGCCGCTTCGGCCGCGGAGCCGTACCGGCGGTTGACCTGAACCAAACTTGAGCTTCTAGGTTCCTTCCAGGAGCGCGGGAACCGGCCCGCGGTGCCTTTCCAGGGAGGTTCGCCATGACCGAGCGCGCGGCTCACACCGAGATCCCCGACCGCTACCGCTACGCCGTGATCCCGCACATCATGGTCGACGACGCCGCCGCGGCGATCGACTTCTACCGGCGGGCGTTCGGCGCCCGCGAGGACTTCAGGCTCGAGGCTCCGGGCGGTGGGATCCTGCACGCCGAGATCACCATCGGGCGGTCGGTCCTGATGCTGGGCGACGCCAGCGTGGACGAGGCGGAGGCCGGCTCCTTCGCCGCTCCGGCCGCGCTCGGCGGAGGCACGTCCGTCACGCTGCACGTCTTCGTGCCGGACGTCGACGCTCTGGCGGAACGCGCGCAGGCCGCCGGCGCCGAGATCCTGCAGCCGCCGAAGGACATGTTCCACGGTGACCGCACCGCCATCCTCAAGGACCCCTCCGGCCACATGTGGGTGTTCCTGACCCATGTCGAGGACGTCTCAGAGGAGGAGCTCCGGCGCCGCCTGGCCGCCGCCGGGTGACCGGCCAGGCGGATGACGGCCGCCGGCCGCATTCGGAGTACGGCCGGCGGTCACCGGGCAGAACACGCGAGTCCTGCGGCGACGAGCACGAGAGCGGCCAGAGCGAGTGTCCTCATCTGAGTCGAACAGATGCCTCCCCGCCCTGACCTCGACCGGCGACCGTTCCCAGCCTATTCGGCCGCACCGCGTCAGCCCGCGTGCCGGAGCACCGGTCGTCCGATGGCCCGGGCCGCCTCGCGGAGGTAGCGGCCGGTCACCGAGGCCGGGTAGTCGGCGAGCGCGTGAGGGGGGCCTTGGAACACGACGGTGCCGCCGTGCAGGCCGGCGCCCGGGCCGATGTCGATGACGTGGTCCGCCCGGGCGATGACGCGCTGGTCGTGCTCGATGGCGATGATCGTGGCGCCGTCCTCGACGAGATCGTCGAAGAGGGCGAGGAGGCGGTCGACGTCGGTCCCGTGCAGGCCCGCGGTGGGTTCGTCGAGGACGATCCGCCGGCCGCGGGCGCCGCCGGCCTCTCCGATGTCCCCGAGGTGCCGGGCGAGCCGGAGGCGTTGCCGTTCCCCGCCGGAGAGGGTGTCGAGGCTCTGCCCGATCGACAGGTATCCGAGCCCGACGCGGTCCAGCCAGCGCAGGCGGCGGGCGGTGTCGGGCTGGTCCGCGAAGAGCGCCGCGGCCTCGGCGGGGCTCATGGCGAGGACGTCCGCGATGGTGCGGCCGCGCAGGGCCGCGGCCAGTGCCGTGGGGTTGAACCTGGCGCCGCCGCAGGCGTCGCAACTGGTCTGCACGTCGTCGAGGAAGGCGAGGTCGGTGGTGATGACGCCCCTGCCCTTGCAGACCGGGCACGCGCCGCGGCCGTTGGGGCTGAACCACGACGGGTGCAGGCCGGTGTCCCGGCTGAAGGCGTCGCGGATCGCGTCGGCGACGCCGAGTACGGTGACCGGCGTGGACCTGGCGCCCCCGCGCAGGGGTGCCTGGCCGATGACGGTGAAGTCCGGATGCTGCCGCGGCAGCACGTGCGCGAACAAGGTGCTCTTGCCCGATCCCGCGACGCCGGTCACGGCGGTGAGCACCCCGAGGGGGACCTCGACGGTGACGTCGCGGAGGTTGTGCGCGTCCGCGTGGGCGATCGTCACCGACCCGCTCGGGGTCCGGGGACGCCGGCGGAGCCGGACCGGGGCGCGGAGCACCCGGCCGGTCTCGGTGTCGGCGTCCCGCAGGCCGTCGGGGGGGCCTTCGAACAGCACGGTGCCGCCGTCGGCCCCGGCCGCGGGCCCGAGGTCGACGACGTGGTCGGCGGCGGTGACGACGGCCGGGTGGTGCTCGACGACGAGGACGGTGTTGGCCGCGTCGCGGAGCCGGGCGAGCAGGCCGAGCAGGCGGTGCACGTCGTGCGGGTGGAGTCCCGCGCTGGGCTCGTCGAAGACGTAGCAGACGTCGCTGAGCGCGCTGCCGAGGTGCCGGACGATCTTCACGCGCTGGGCCTCGCCGCCGGAGAGGGTGCTGGAGTCGCGGTCGAGGCTGAGGTAGCCGAGCCCCACCGCGTCGAGTGCGTCGAGGCGGTCGCGGACGGCCGCGATGAGCGGGGCGACGGCGGGGTCGGTCACCGCTCCGGCGACGTGCCGCAGTTCGCCGACCGGCAGGGCGTACCAGTCGGCGATCGACCGGCCGTCGATCAGGCTCGCGCGGGCCCGGTCGTTGAGCCGCGTCCCGGCGCAGCCGGGGCAGGTGCGCCGTGTCACGACCCGGGCGAGGGCGTCCCGTTCGTCCTCGGTGAGCCGCGACGGGGTGCGGCGCAGGTAGGACCGGCGCAGGCGGGGGACGACGCCGTCGAAGACGGCGGACTTGGGGTACTCGGGATCGGGGTCCGTCAGCCGCAGCCCTTCGGCGTGGAGCACGGTGTCCAGCTCGGACGGGGGGAGTTCGGACAGCGGGACGTCCGGGTCGGCGACCCGGGCGTGGACGAGCCGCTTCCACCGGTAGGTCCCGGGGGCGAAGGCGGGGAACCTGATCGCGCCCTCGCGCAGGCTCCGCGACCGGTCGAGGAGGAGGTCGAGGTCGATGTCGTCCACGACGCCGAGCCCCTCGCACCGCGGGCACATGCCCTCCGGGTCGTTGAACGAGTACGCCGGGGTGAACCCCGCCGAGGGCCTGCCGGCGCGGGAGAACACCAGCCGCAGCAGCGGGGCGAGGTCGCAGGCCGTGGCGACGGTCGACCGCGCGTTTCCGGTGAACCGGCGCTGGTCCACGACCGTGGTGAACATCAGCCCGTCGAGCCGGTCCACGTCCGCCTGCGGATGCTGCGGGAGCCGGTTGCGGACGAACGCCGGGTAGCTGTCGTTGACCAGCCGCTGCGCCTCGGCGGCGATCGTGTCGAACACCAGCGACGACTTGCCTGAGCCCGACACCCCGGTGAACACGGTGAGCCGGCGTTTCGGCACCCGTACCGAGACGTCGCGGAGGTTGTGGGTCCGGGCGCCCTCGACCGTGATCCACGCTTCCCGGTCCGAGGCCGCGGTGAACGGTTCTGTGATCGTCATGCCTCCACGCTACGATGGGTTGTGGACAGATGATGTCCACAACTCCGATGACCGCGATCGGGGACGACCAGGAGACGAGGTGCACCGTGCCGGCGCCGAGGGAGCGGATGCTGCGGCTGCTCTCGCTGCTGCAGACCGGCCGGCGGTGGTCCGCCGAGGAGCTCGCCTCCGCCATGGACGCGACCCCGCGCACGCTCCGCCGGGACATCGGGCACCTGCGCGCCCTGGGTTATCCGGTGGAGAGCGCGCGCGGACCGGGCGGCCACTACCGCCTCGTCGCCGGTGCCGCGCTGCCCCCGCTCATGCTCGAGGACGACGAGGCGGTCGCCACCGTCCTCGGTCTCAAGCTCGCCGCCGCCGGCGGTGCCGGACTGGACTTCGCGACCGAGGCCGCCGAGCGCGCCGCCACCAAGCTGCGCCGCATCCTGCCCGCCCCGCTGCGCCGCCGGACCGACGAGATCCTCACCGCCGTCGAGATCGGCGCCACCGGGCATCCCCAGCCGAGCCCGGCGATCCTCAGCGAGCTCGCCGCCGCCATCACGGCGCACCGCCGCGTCGTGTTCGACCACGTGGGGAACCACGCGGACGAGCACGCAGGTGAGCGTGCGGACGAGCACGCGGGTGACCGCGTGGGCGAGGACGCGGGTGACCGCGCGGGCGGGCGGGGACCGGCGCGGCGCACGGTCGAACCGCACCGGCTCGTGCGCCTGCGGCAGCGCTGGTACCTGTTCGCCTGGGACCTCGACCGGCACGACTGGCGCGCCTTCCGGCTCGACCGGATCGACGGTCCGCGCACGACCGGCGACGTCTTCCGGCCGCGCGCCCTGCCGGCGGACGACCTGGTGGCCCACCTCCGGGAACGTTTCCGGAGCCCGGCCGCCCACCGGGTCGTGCTCACCCTGCACACCGACGCGCACGACGCCGCCGCACGCCTCCACCGCATCGACGGGACGCTGCAACCCCTCGACAGCGGCGGGTGCCGGTACGTCGCCGAGGTCGACTCCTACGAGTGGCTCGCCACCGTCCTCGTCCTCGCCGGCGTCGAGTTCACCGTCGAGCGGCCCGACGCCTTCGGCGGCTATCTCGCCCGTGCCGCGCACCGCCTGCTGCGCGCGACCGGCCACGTCTCCACCACCGGTACGCCGTAGAGAACCCGCTGCCGGTGGGCGGACCGCCTCGGGGGCGCGGCGCGGCTGCGCGCCTCAGCGGTGCGGCAGCCGGTCGATCTCGGCGAGCACCGCGTCCGCGTGCGGACGTACGCGTGCCCTCAGCTCGTCGCTCCAGCCCCCCTCCGCGTACCGGCGGGTGAGATACAGCTCTCTGGCGTGCTCCAGGACGGGACGGTGCTCCGGTGGCAGCCGGGTGAGGGCCCAGTCGGCGGCGTCCTTCGGCCTGATCTCACCGGTGGCGAGCGTCGTCCAGACGCGGGCGAGGGTCAGCACGACGTTGCGGGTGTCGTCCTCCAGGTCGTCGAGGAGCCCGGGGACGCCCGCCACGCCCGCCCGGACCGGGTCCGCGTGCGGGACGGGGTCCAGGACCTGTGCCGGAGGCGGACCGGTGAGGGCGCGGCCGCCGGTCAGCACCGTCGTGATCAGCAGGGCCAGGTCCGGCATCGGTTCCGGCTGAGGGGGCCGTGGGCGTGGAACCCGGCGCGCAGCCACTCGCCGTACAGGAAGTCACCGGTCGGCGGGAAGCGCCACGGGCGGACCTCGGACCGGACGACGACGGTGAGCTCGACCGGACGGGTCCCGGCCGTGAGGCCGGAGACCTCGGACAGTCCTCCGAGGAGCGCCTTCCGCTCCCGGTCGTCCATGGACCGCCGGGAGACGGCGAGGACGTCCAGGTCGCTGGCCGCTCTGAGGCCGCCGAGCACGGAGGAGCCGTGGAGGTAGGCGCCGATGAGGCCGGGGCCCAGCACGTCGTGGAGCAGTCGCACGACCCGCTGGAGCTGATCCACCCGGCCGGCGTAGACCACCGGCCGGAGGGGGCAGACGCCCCGGGCGACCGCGCCGGGACCGTCCGCAGCCGATCTCGGGCCCTCGTGGCGTGGCCCCCCGGGGTCTCAGGCGGGGACGGCGGCGACCGCCTCGACCTCGATCAGGATGTCGGGCCGGAACAGGCCCGCGACCTGGACGAGAGAGCTGGTCGGGGGCCGCTCCACGTTGACGAACTCGTCGCGTACGGCCCGCACCACGGGCAGCGCCGAGGTGTCCACGACGTAGATCGTGAGCTTGAAGACGTCGTCCCAGGTGGCGCCGGCCGCTTCGAGCGCGGTGCCGACGTTCTGCATGGCCAGGCGGGTCTGGGCCTCCCAGTCGCCGGCGGGGGCGGGCGCGCCGTCCGCGGTGAGCGGGACCTGCCCGGAGGTCCAGACGATCCGGCTGCCCGGCGGGACGCTCGCGACGTGGCTGTAGCCGTTGGCCGGCGGAAGCGCAGGGGAGGCGCCGTACTCGATGTGCTGCATGGGTGCCTTCTCTCGTGGCCGCGGTGGCGCGGCCGTGGGTCGTGTCGGGGTTGCCGGTCGGGCGCGGGCCGCGGTGGTGCGGCCGGTGGCCGTGCGCGGGCGCGGGTGGCGGTGGTGCGGTTGGCGGCCGTGCGCGGGCGGGCGGGGACGGTGCGGGGGCGCCGGCCGTGCGCGGGCGGCGGGTCCCTCAGCGGTTCAGCGCCTCCCAGAGGGTGGTGAACTCCTCGGCGGTCAGCCGGTTCAGGCCGAAGTCGTCCGGGTAGAGCGGGCCCTCGGCCAGGAAGCCGTGCTCGTCCTCCAGGTGGCGCCACGAGTAGCGGCGGGCGACCCCGTCGGAGCCGAGCTCGGCGTGCCGGACCGGCCAGTATTCGCCGCCGTCGTCGATGACGGTCTCGAACAGCCACACGTGGCCGTCGCCGTCCACCCCGTGCCAGTACAGGTGGGGGCGGTCGCTCTCGTCGAGCGCCCGGATCGCCTGCCTGCGCTGCTCGTGCACCGGACTGTCTCCCCTCGGTCGGACACTGGAGGACCAGTCTGCCCGGCTCCGGGTTCTGATTTCGCATCGTGCCCGTCAGGCGTGTATGGTTACACCTGTCCGCAGCGCGAGAGCGAAGCAGACAGGCCCCTATAGCTCAGTCGGCAGAGCGTCTCCATGGTAAGGAGAAGGTCAACGGTTCGATTCCGTTTGGGGGCTCCACAGCCTGACGCCCTGGCCTTTCGGTTGGGGCTTTTGGCTTGGGTGGACCTGGTCGAGGCCACCCGGAAAAGCGTAAGGTTCCCGGCGCGGAGGCGGGCATATCGGGGCAAACCCCCGGTAACGGTCCCGACCTGCACAGGTGCGCGGTCGCTCCGCGAATCGGGTATCCTTGCGAGGGCGGCCGATCCCGTCGGCCCCAAGGCGGAGTAGCTCAGTCAGGCAGAGCAAACGGCTCATAATCGTTGTGTCGCCGGTTCAAGTCCGGCCTCCGCTACTACCCTCCCGGACCCCCTTCCTCAGAAGGGGCTCCGGCGTGGGTCGTCCCTGTCCCGAACGTAGAAAGGCACTCCCACGTGGCTGCCACCGACGTTAGGCCGAAGATCACGCTGGCCTGCCAGGAGTGCAAGCACCGCAACTACATCACGCGGAAGAACCGGCGTAACGACCCGGACCGGCTTGAGCTCAAGAAGTACTGCCCTAACTGCAAGACGCACCAGGCGCACCGCGAGACCCGCTGAGTCTCTGCGAAGCCTTCCGTCTCGCGGCGGGAGAAGAGCACTTCTGTAGCACTCACACAGTCGTCGACAAGGCCGGCGCCCTCTCCGAGGGCGCCGGCCTTGTCGCATGTGCGGGCCTTTGTCGTATACGTACAGGTTTTCTGGATCGGTGTTGACCACGCTCCGCACCCGGATCGGCCCCCGGCCGGGCTACGGTTCTCCTGGTGAGCGGGACGGGACCCTTCTCCCGGACCCTGTTCAGTTAATGTCGGCCTCACCAGCCCGAATTCCGTAAAGGAGCACGATGGCTCTGAACCGTGATTTCGTCGGGCGGGCCTCCGCGCCCTCCGCGCCCTACGAGGTCAGCCGAGTGAAGATCAGAGAGTTCGCGGCGGCGATCGGCGACGGCAACCCGATCTACCGGGACAGGGAGGCCGCGCGGGCGGCCGGGCACCCGGACGTGGTGGCTCCGCCCACTTTCCCCATCGTGTTCAGCCTGGCGGGAGGGTCGATCCTGGCCGACCCCGACCTCGGCCTGAACTTCGCGATGGTCGTCCACGGCGAGCAGCGCTTCCAGTACCAGCGGCCGATCTACGCCGGTGACGAGCTGGTCAGCGTCTCGACCGTGACCGACATCCGCAGTGTGGGCCGCAACGAGTTCATCACCGTGCGGAGCGACGTCACGACCGTCGAGGGCGAGCCCGTCTGCACGACCTACAACACCATCGTCGAGCGTGGAGGTGCCGGCTGATGGCCGCGACGGTGAAGTACGACGACGTCGAGGTCGGCCAGGAGATCCCGGCCGCGGACTACCCGGTGCGCCGGGTCGACCTGGTGATGTACGCCGGGGCCTCGGGCGACTTCAACCCCATCCACTGGAACGAGCGGTTCGCCAAGACCGTCGGCCTGCCCGACGTGATCGCGCACGGCATGTTCACCATGGCGCAGGGCGGGCGCTTCGTCACCGACTGGGCCGGCGATCCGGCCGCGGTCGTCGACTACGGCGTGCGCTTCTCCTCCATGGTGGTCGTCCCGGACGACGACAGGGGCGCCGTCATCACGGTGAGCGGCCGCATCGAGGACAAGCTCGAGGACAAGCGCGTGGTGGTCGCCCTGACCGCCACCTGCGACGGCTCCCGGGTCCTGTCCAAGGCCCGCGCGGTGGTCCAGCTCTCCTGAGCCGCCGCTTCTCCCGGGTCTCCGCCGAGCCCGGGACGGCCCGCACGCCCGGTGGCCCGGCCGCCCGGGGAGGAGCATCTTCCCCGGGCCCGTGGGTAGGCGTCCGGCATGAACGAAACACCACGCCAGGTCAGTGAACGGGCCGAGACGAGGGCCGGGGAGCGGGTCCACGACCGGCCGGTCGAAGAGGTGTCCGAGGCCGCGCGGCGGACCGGTGAGCCCGAGCGGGTGGACCCGCCCGGCGCCAAGCTGATCGCGGACGAGGAGGCGTACCCGGAGCAGCCGCCCGAGGGTGCCGAGCTCGTCGGCCGGGAGGGCGGCAACGAGCTGGAGGGCAACGCCGAGCGCATGGTCGCCTCGCAGCGGCTGTGGGACGGCAGCCTGTCGGTGTCGCGGCTGGACGAGGCCATGCCGCGGGGCCAGGACGAGGACCCCGCGGGCTCCCCGGACCAGGGACGCGGCGACACCGCGACGTGAGCGCCCCGGCGGCCCGCCGTACGTGACCGTCCCGGGACGCGCCCGCCCGGGGACGGTCCGGACCGTGTCCGGACCGTCCGGTGCCGCATAGGCTGGTCGCGAATTTTGTCGGGTCTGCTGGGGATGAGGCATGGCTGAGCGGGTTGCAGGGGTACGGCTGGCGCCGTACACGACGTTGGGGCTGGGCGGGCCGGCGCGGGCGTTCGTGGAGGCGGGGTCGGCCGAGGAGCTCGTCGAGCTGGTCGCCGAGGCGGACCGGACGGGCGAGCCGGTGCTCGTGCTCGGCGGCGGCAGCAACCTGGTCGTCTCCGACGAGGGTTTCGACGGGCTGGTGGTGCGCGTCGCGTCGCGCGGCGTCGCGGCCGACGGCGACCTGGTGACCGCCGCGGCGGGGGAGGACTGGGACGCGCTGGTGGAGCGGGCCGTGGCGGAGGGACGCTCCGGGATCGAATGCCTGGCGGGCATCCCCGGGCAGGTCGGCTCCACGCCGATCCAGAACGTCGGCGCCTACGGGCAGGACGTCTCGCAGACGATCACCGCCGTCCGGGTCTACGACCGCCCGGCCGGACGGGTGCGCGACCTGACCGCCGCCGAGTGCGCCTTCGCCTACCGGCACAGCGTCTTCAAGCGGGAGCCCGGGCGGTACGTCGTCCTCGCGGTCACCTACGCCCTGCCCCGGGACGGCGGGCTGTCCGGCCCGGTCGCCTACCGCGAGCTGGCGCTGCGGCTGGGCGTCGAGCTCGGCGAGCGGGTCCCGCTCGCCGAGGCCAGGCAGGCGGTGCTGGGGCTGCGCGCGGGCAAGGGCATGGTCCTCGACCCCGCCGACCCGGACACCCGCAGCGCGGGCTCGTTCTTCACCAACCCGGTCCTGACCGGGCAGGAGGCGGCCGAGCTGGAGCTGCGCGCCCCCGGCTTCCCACGCTGGGACATGCCCGGCGGGGCGGTGAAGGTGCCGGCCGCCTGGCTGATCGAGAACGCCGGTTTCCCCAGGGGCTACCGGCGCGGTCCGGCCCGGATCTCCACCAAGCACACCCTCGCGCTGACCAACCCGGAGCTGGCGGCGCGTACGGAGGACCTCCTCGACCTGGCCAGGGAGGTCCGGGACGGGGTGCGCGAGAAGTTCGGCGTGACGCTGGTCAACGAGCCCGTGCTGATCGGCGCCCGCCTCTGACCCGCTCCCGGGCGTGCGCCCGCCGCATCCGTCCGTCTCGCGCGGGCGGCCCTCCCGGGCCGTGCGCCGGTGGGGAATGGACAGCGGCCCTCCCGGCCCGTGCACGGGTGGGAATGGACAGCGGGTCCGGGATGTTAGGGTCGAGTGGAAACACCCGAAGGGGAGTAGTCCCAATCGCGTGATCGACACACTGGCGCTCCGGCGCCCGGTCACGCGGGCCTGGCATCCGCAGGCGGACGAGACCTTCGGCCTGGCAGGCATATCGACATTCATGCCGCCGGGCCGAAGACGTGCCCGAGACTCCCCGGGTGCCCCCTTCCGGCCCGGTCGCATGCGCGTGAAGGGCGACCCCGTTGGAAGCGTTCTGGATCAGTCTCGCTGTGATCTTCGTCGCCGAGCTCGGCGACAAGAGCCAGCTCATGGCGATGACCTTCGCCACCCGGTTCAAGCCGTGGCCGGTCCTGGCCGGCATCACCCTGGCCACCACGGTGGTCCACCTCGTCAGCGTCGGCCTGGGCGGCCTGGTCGGTGACTTCCTCCCCACCACCGCCATCACGGTCGTGGCGGGCATCGCGTTCCTCGGCTTCGCGCTGTGGACGCTGCGCGGGGACGAGCTGACCGAGGAGGAGGCGGGCAAGGCCAAGCGCACCACCCGCTCGGCGCTCATCGCGGTGACCGTGGCCTTCTTCCTGGCCGAGCTGGGCGACAAGACCATGCTCGCCACCATCACGCTGGCCACCCAGCACGACTGGGTGGGCACCTGGATCGGCTCGACGGTCGGCATGGTCGCCGCCGACGCGCTGGCCATCGCGGTCGGCCTCCTGCTCGGCAAGAATCTGCCGGAGAAGGTCGTCCGGTACGGCGCCGCAGCCGCGTTCGGGGTCTTCGGCGTGCTGCTGATCGCCGAGCCGGTGCTCGCCTGACCGGCTGCGGGCCCCATCCGGAGGAAGCGGCGCGCTCAGGAGGGCGTGCTCAGGAGGGCCGGGCGTGCCCCAGAAGGGCGTGCTCAGGAGGTTGCGGGGCGAGGCTCCGGCGCAGGACCGGGCCGCCGGATCGGAGCTCCCGGGGCGCGGCCGGTCAGGGCGAGGCGGTGATCAGGGCGAGGCGGTGGGCGGCCGCGGCGGCCTCGCCGCGGGTGGAGACGCCGAGCTTGGCCAGGATGTTCGAGACGTGCACGCTCACCGTCTTGGCCGAGATGAACAGCTCGGCGGCGATGTCCCGGTTCGAGCGTCCCAGGGCGACGAGGCGGAGCACCTCCTGCTCGCGCGGGGTGAGCGCCGGAACGCCGGCCGGGGTGCCGCCCGCGGCGCCGGCCGCGGCACCCTCCTGCCGGGCCCCCTCCGGCGCGTCCCGGGTGAGCGCCGCGCCGATCCGGCGGGCCAGGGCCTCGATCTCGGCGACCAGGGGCCGGGCGCCCAGCGCCACCGCGACCGGGTGGGCCGTGCGCAGCCGTACGGCGGCGCCCTCGCGGTCGCCCGAGGCGGCCGCGGTACGGGCCGCCCGCAGCAGCGCCGCGGCCCGGCGGAAGGGGCGGTCGAGCCGGTCCCAGGCGGCGGCCGCGGCGTCGTGGTCGCCGTCGAAGCAGAGCCGGTAGGCCTCGGCGACCGGGCCGTCCGCGGTCATCGCGGCGACGGACTCCTCGGCCAGGCGGCGCAGCGCCGCGGCCCGCTCCGGGGCGACCGGGGCGGCGGCCTCGCACGCCTCGGCGATCTGGGCGACCAGCCGCCAGCCCAGCTCGGGCTTGTTCAGGACGCGCGCCTCCAGCGTCATCCGCCCGGCCGCCTCCAGCGCGGCCTCCGGCGCGCCCTCCAGCAGGTGGAGCCGGATGGCGAGGCAGGTGTTGGCGACCGCCTCCTGGGTGAACTCCTCCTGCTCGGGGCGGGGACCGAACATCGCCAGAACGGACCTGAGCACCTCGGTCTCACCGCGCGCGGCGGCGACCTCCGCGCGGGTCCGGCTCAGGTGGTGCCGGTCGCGGGTGGAGGGGTCCTTGGCCAGCTCCCGCTCGGTCACCTCGGCGGCCTCGTCGAAGCGGCCCAGCGCCTCCAGCGCCTCGGCGCGGTTGCCGGCGATGAAGGCGCCCTGGGTGCGGTGCCGGCCGTACTCCTTGGCCAGCCGCTCGCCCTCCAGCGCCAGCTCGACGGCCTCGGCCGAGCGGCCCAGGTTGTTCAGCGCGTCCACGGTGTTGGCCAGGGCGCGCAGCACGATCCGGCCGGAGCGCAGCCGCCTGCCGATCTCCAGCGCGATCTCGTTGGCCTCCAGCATGAGCGGGGAGCGGCCGGCGGTCGAGTGGCCCACCCCGAGGTTGAGCAGCAGGTCGGCCTCCAGGCACTCGTCGCCGTGGGCGCGGGCGATGGCCAGGGCCTCCTCGGTGAGCGCCGTCCCCTCGTCCACCTCGTTGCGGAAGATCAGGTAGGAGCCGAGCCTGGCCAGCACGTGGGCGCGGGCCAGGCTCCCGGCGGGCGCCAGCCGCTCGGCGTAGCGCAGGTCGTCGAGCGCCCCGGGGCGCCGCTTGCCCAGCTTCAACTGCGAGAGCCGTACGACCAGCTCGGCGACCCGCTCCGGCTCGGCCGCCTCGTCCAGCTCGGCGAGGGCCGCCTTGGTGAACTTCACGCCGCGGTCGTACTCGCCGCAGGCGTGCGCGGCCTCCGAGGCCTGCTCCAGCACCGTGGTGTGGTCGGCGCCGATCCGGTCGGCGGCGTCGGGCACCTTGCCCCACAGCGTGAGCACCCGCTCCAGCAGCTGCACCTTCTCGTTGTAGGCGAAGGTCCGGGCGGCCTCCTGCGCGGCCTCCCAGGCCGAGACGAGGGCCCACACGTCGTCGCGGGCGGAGTACCAGTGGTGGGCGATCTCGATGGCGGCCCGGCCGGGCGGGACCAGCGTGCGGTCGCGCCCGATCTCCTCGGCGAAGCGGGCGTGCAGCCGCACGTGCTCGCCGGGCAGGAGCTCGTCGTGGACGGCCTCGCGGATCAGGGCGTGCCGGAAGGCGTAGGCGCGGCCGTCGGCGACCTGGACCACGTTGGCCGCGACGGCGGGCCGGATGGCGTCCTCCAGCTCCACGCCGGACAGGCCGGTGACGGCGGCGAGCAGATCATGGCCGACCCGGATGCCGCCCGCGGCGGCCACCCGGAGCACCCGCTGGGTCTCGTCGGGCAGCTGCTCGACCGAGCCGATGATCAGGTCGTGCAGGGAGTCGGGGAGGGCGCAGTCGCCGTCGGCGCACTCCATGAGGGCCTCGACGAAGAGCGGGATGCCCTCGCTGCGCCGGTGGACCTCCGTGACCCGGGCGAACTCCGGGGTCCGGCCGAGGATGCCGGCCATCTGCGCGGCCACCTCGTCCTGGGTGAGCCGGGGCAGGTCCATCCGCATGACCCCGTCCACCCGGCCCAGCTCGGCGAGGACCGGCCGGAGCGGGTGCTGGCGGTGCAGGTCGTCGGAGCGGTAGGTGAGGACCATGAGCACCGGTGCGGAGCGCAGATTGCGGCTGAGGAAGGCGATCAGATCGCGGCTGGACCGGTCGGCCCAGTGGATGTCCTCGATGACCAGGACGATCGGGCGCTGCTCGGCCAGGCGCTCCAGCAGGGTCAGGATCTGCTCGAAGAGGCGGGCACGGGCGGTCTCGCTCTCGGTGTCGCCGCCGGGCTCGCCGAACTCGGGCAGCAGCCGGGCCAGGTCGCGGGCCGCGCCCTCCGGCAGCAGCGCCGACACCTCCTCGGCGCCCCGCTCGCGGACCAGCTGGCGCAGCGCCGCGGTGAAGGGCGCGTAGGCGAGGCCCTCGGCGGACAGCTCCACGCAGCCGCCGGCCAGCACGAGCGCGCCGTCGAGGGCGGCCCGCTCGGCGAAGCAGGTGACCAGGCGGCTCTTGCCGACCCCGGCCTCGCCGCCGAGCAGCACGGCGGCCGCGGCCTTCTTGCGCGCCTGGGTGAACGCCTCGGCCAGCTCCGCGAGCTCCCTCTTCCGCCCCACGAAGACGGGGCTCACCGCCCGACCCATCATGGTTTCCAGCATTCCATGTCTTCCATGTTGATTCCTCCCTTTATCGGGAGGTCCGCACAGGCCCGGCCGGGGAGGTCCGCACAGGCCCGGCCGGGGGTCCTACGGAGGCTGAGGAGCCCGGCCGGGCTGGGGCGTGCGGCCGGGCTCTCGTGCGGGCGTCATGCGGCGAGGGTCTTGCCGAAGAACCGCAGCCCGCGGCGGCGCGCCCCCTCGGAGCGGCTCTTGCGGACGGCCTCGGCCTCACGCGCGAGACGGTGCTGGGCCGCCTCCTCGCGGAGCTCGGCGTTGCGGTTGACCATTACCTGGAAGTGAAGCTCGGGACCCATGTCGGGCTCCTCCTTGAAGCGGTGCGATTCCCTTACACACTCAAGGTTCGGTCTAAGGCCCCCGGTGCCGCATCGGACGGATGCCCTATCTCCGGGCACCGGTCCGGCGCGGGCCGCGCCTAAGGCATCTGCGGAACCCCCGGCATGCCTAGGACGACCGCCATACCCCCGGCATGCCTAGGACGGCCGCCATCCGCCGGCCAGGCCCTGAGCGGCCGGATGGCCGCATGGTGCTGCGGGGCCGGTCCGTGTGAGGCGATGGGCGGGGCCGGCGACGGTGCCGGCCGCGTCGCCACCCGCCGGGAGCGCGGCACCGTCCTCTCACGGGCCGTGCGGTGTGCCTCCCGGGGGGGATATCCGATGTGCCTCCCGGAGGGGCTATGCGGTGTGCAGGACCTCGGCGTGCCGCATCTCGTGCACGGTGCCGATCCGGCTGAAGAAGCCCTGCGCGCGGGGATCGCCCGGCATCTCCTCGGCCGCGCGCGCGGCGACGGCGGCGGACGACCAGATGATGAGGTCCATGACGGTGCCGTCGTCGAAGCGGGCGAGGTGGGCGCCCTGGAATCCGTCGCCGTAGCGCTCCCTGAGCAGCTCGACGAGCTGTTCCCGGTGGGCGGTGAGGGCGGCGGGGTCGTCGGTGTCGAACCTGACATCCGGGATCTGCAGGAGATGCCGTGGATCGGCGAGGACCCGGTCCTCGATCTGGCCAACACGGTCGTCGTCGGCGCGGGCCCGGCCCGCAGTGACATCGACTTCTTCGCCGATCGGGAACTCACCGGGCGATGGCGTGCTCGCACCGACCGCGGACTGGCCGCCCTCCCCCTGGACGAGCTGCGTCGGCTACGCGGGTTGGTCCGCGGCGCACTGGACGCGGCGGCCAGGCGGCACCCGTTCGACGACGGCCTGCGGACCGGCCTGAACGAACTCGCCTCCGCGGCTCCCGTCATCTTCCAGGTGACCGGCGACGGGCTGCTCGAACAGCGGGAGCAGAACGCCGCCGCCGGCGCCGCCATCGCCCGCGACACGCTCATCCTGACGGCGGGTCCGGACCGGCAGCGGATACGACGCTGCCCCGCCCCCAGCTGCGGCATGTTCTTCCTGGCCAGACG
Organism: Planomonospora alba; assembly: GCF_039534085.1. NCBI lineage: Bacteria > Bacillati > Actinomycetota > Actinomycetes > Streptosporangiales > Streptosporangiaceae > Planomonospora > Planomonospora alba. Next base: position 18,987 of record NZ_BAAAUT010000029.1, on the reverse strand, counting down.
CCGTGATCAGGCATGGTGCTCCCTCGGCTGCGGCAACCGGGCGCGCTCCACCCGGCGCCAGCCGCGGGAAGCGGGCGAGGCGACCGGGGCCGCGGCCGGATCGTGACACCGGGCCCGCGCCGGCGCCGCGGGCGTCGCGTGCGGCCGCCGGGCCGTCCGCCGCGGGCGGTCCGCGACCGGATCCCGGGGGCCGCCGCGGGTTCCTCCCGGCGGGCGCCGGGAGGCTCTTGGGCGGGACATGACCGTCCCCGGCCGTCACCCGGCTGGACTCGGCGAATGTTCACAAAAAGTCGTTACCGGGCTCAGTCGCGTCCGGTTTGGAACTCACCATCCGAGTCGGCATGCTGGAGTGGTGTCAACTGTGACTACTCCGCTCGCTGACGTGGCCTCGTCCGGCGCCACGCTGCGAGCCTTCCTACACGGCCTGCCCGGCGTCGACCGCGTGGGCGCGGACCAGCGAGCCGCCATGCTCGGCACCCGGTCGATCAAGACCACCGCCAAGGCGGAGGCGATCGACCTGGCCATCCGCATGGTGGACCTGACGACCCTGGAGGGCGCGGACACGCCCGGCAAGGTCCGCGCGATGTGCGCCAAGGCCGTCCACCCCGATCCGAGCGACCCGTCCGTCCCGAAGACGGCCGCGGTCTGCGTCTACCCCGACATGGTCGGCCAGGCGGTGGACGCGCTCGCCGGCTCCGGTGTGAAGGTGGCCAGCGTCGCGACCGCGTTCCCGAGCGGGCGCTCCTCCCTGGAGGTCAAGGTCGCCGACACCGCGCTCGCGGTGGCCGCCGGCGCCGACGAGATCGACATGGTGATCGACCGCGGCGCGTTCCTGTCCGGCGACTACCTGAAGGTCTACGAGGAGATCGTCGCCGTCAAGGCCGCCTGCGGCGCGGCCCACCTGAAGGTCATCCTGGAGACCGGCGAACTCGCGACCTACGACAACGTACGGCGTGCGTCCTGGCTGGCGATGCTGGCCGGCGCCGACTTCATCAAGACGTCCACCGGGAAGATCCAGCCCGCCGCGACGGCGCCGGTCACGCTCGTCATGCTGGAGGCGGTCCGCGACTTCCTCGCGGCGACCGGCCGCAAGGTCGGCGTCAAGCCCGCGGGCGGCATCCGGACCACCAAGGACGCGATCAAGATGCTCGTCCTGGTCAACGAGACCGTCGGCGAGGGCTGGCTCGACCCCGACTGGTTCCGCCTGGGCGCCTCGTCCCTCCTCAACGACCTGCTGATGCAGCGCCAGAAGATGGCGACCGGCCGGTACGCGGGTCCCGACTACTTCACCCTGGACTGAGGCGATGTTCGAATACGCACCGGCACCCGAGTCCCGCGACGTCGTCGACATCCAGCCGTCCTACGGCCTGTTCATCGACGGCGAGTTCACCGACGGGTCGGGCGCCCCCTTCAAGACGATCAACCCCGCGACCGAGGAGACGCTGGCCGAGGTGGCCACGGCCACGGACGCGGACGTGGACCGCGCCGTGCAGGCCGCCCGCAAGGCGTTCGGCACCTGGTCGGCGCTGCCCGGCTCCGAGCGGGCGAAGTACCTGTTCCGGATCGCCCGCCTCATCCAGGAGCGCTCGCGCGAGCTGGCGGTGCTGGAGACGCTGGACAACGGCAAGCCGATCCGCGAGTCGCGCGACGTGGACCTGCCGCTGGTCGCGGCGCACTTCTTCTACTACGCGGGCTGGGCGGACAAGCTCGCCCACGCCGGCTACGGGCCCGACCCGAAGCCGCTGGGCGTGGCCGGTCAGGTCATCCCGTGGAACTTCCCGCTGCTCATGCTCGCGTGGAAGATCGCTCCGGCGCTGGCCTGCGGCAACACGGTCGTGCTCAAGCCCGCCGAGACGACGCCGCTGAGCGCGCTGCTGTTCGCGGAGATCTGCCGCCAGGCCGAGCTGCCGCCCGGCGTGGTGAACATCGTCACCGGCGCCGGGGAGACCGGCGCGGCCGTGGTGAACCACCCGGACGTCGACAAGGTCGCCTTCACCGGCTCCACCGAGGTCGGCCGCCTCATCGCGCGCTCGGTCGCCGGCACCGGCAAGAAGCTCACCCTGGAGCTCGGCGGCAAGGCCGCCAACATCGTCTTCGACGACGCCGCGATCGACCAGGCCGTCGAGGGCATCGTCGACGGCATCTTCTTCAACCAGGGCCACGTCTGCTGCGCCGGCTCGCGGCTGCTGGTCCAGGAGTCGATCGCCGGCGACCTGCTGGAGGCGCTCAAGACCCGGCTCGGCAGGCTCCGGCTCGGCGACCCGATGGACAAGAACACCGACATCGGCGCGATCAACTCCGCGGCGCAGCTCGCCCGGGTCCGTGAGCTGTCCGACATCGGCGAGGCCGAGGGCGCCGAGCGCTGGTCGCCGGCGTGCGAGCTGCCGTCCCGGGGCTTCTGGTTCCCGCCGACGATCTTCACGGGTGTCGCCCAGTCGCACCGGATCGCCCGGGACGAGGTCTTCGGCCCGGTCCTGGCCATGCTGACCTTCCGCACCCCGGCCGAGGCCGTGGAGAAGGCCAACAACACCCCCTACGGCCTGTCGGCCGGCGTCTGGACGGAGAAGGGCTCGCGCATCCTGTGGATGGCCGAGCGGCTCCGCGCGGGCGTGGTGTGGGCCAACACCTTCAACAAGTTCGACCCGACCTCGCCGTTCGGCGGGTACAAGGAGTCCGGCTACGGCCGCGAGGGCGGGCGGCACGGGTTGGAGGCCTACCTCGATGTGTGAGTACCAGAGTCCGGGCCACCACGCCTCCAGGAGGGACCGCCGCGCGCAGAGCACCCGGGGCCACGGCTACGCCCGGGCCGGCCGTCCGGCGCCGCGGGGCTGGTTCGCCCACCGGTGCGGGGTGAGCCGCTGCGGTCAGGTCTTCGTGCCGGTACGGCTGGCACAGCAGCAGAGCACGTGGAGGGGGCGCGGAAATGACTGACGCGGAGCAGCCGGGCAAGCCGGCGACCGGCGGGGAGCGGGCCGGCCGGCCGGCCGCCGAGGCCGGCGGAGGGCGCACCGGAGAGAACAGGCCCGCGGCGCCGACCGCCGGGAACGGGCGGCCGCCCCTGCGGCTGGACGTGCGCAAGACGTACAAGCTGTACATCGGCGGGGCGTTCCCGCGGTCGGAGAGCGGAAGGTCCTACGCGGTGACCTCCTCCACAGGCGAGTTCCTGGCCAACGCCTCGAAGGCCTCCCGCAAGGACGCCCGCGAGGCGGTCGTCGCGGCCCGCAAGGCCTTCGGCGGATGGTCGGGCGCGACGCCGTACAACCGGGGGCAGATCCTCTACCGGATCGCCGAGATGCTCCAGGGGCGGCGGGCGCAGTTCGCGGCCGAGCTGGCCGACGCGGGCACGGAGCGGCCCGGGGAGGTCGTGGACGCCGCGGTCGACCGGCTGGTCTGGTACGCCGGGTGGTCGGACAAGATCGCCTCGGTGACGGGGGCGGCCAACCCGGTCGCCGGGCCGTACTTCAACCTCTCCTCGCCGGAGCCGACCGGCGTGGTCGCGGTGGTCGCGCCCGACGAGCCGCTGCTGGGGCTCGTCTCGGTGATCGCCCCGGTGATCGTCACCGGCAACACGTGCGTGGTGGTCGCCGGTGAGCGGGCGCCGCTGCCGGCGGTCACGCTGGCCGAGGTGCTCGCCACCTCGGACCTGCCCGGCGGCGTGGTGAACATCCTCACCGGCTCGGTGCGGGAGCTCGCCCCCCACCTGGCCGCGCACATGGACGTCAACGCGGTCGACCTGACCGGCGTGACCGACGAGGATCTGGCGGTGGAGTGCGAGCGGGCCGCCGCGGAGAACCTCAAGCGGGTGCTCCGCCCGGCGGCGGCCGACTGGTACGCCGACCCCGGCACCCGGCGCATGACGGCCTTCCTGGAGACCAAGACCGTCTGGCACCCCACCGGCGTCTGACGGGCGTCCTCCCGGCCCGGCCCGGTGGGGGACGCCTCCCCGCCGGGCCGGGCCCAGCGGGCGGTCAGGTCCTCACCCGGCGGGCCCGGGACTCCAGGTAGCGCCGCTCGGCGAGGCTGGGGGTGGCCTTCGCGGCGCGCCGGTAGTGCTCGTACGCCCCGGCGGGGTCGCCCGCCCTCTCCAGCAGGTGCGCCCGCACGGACAGCAGCCGGTGGTGCCCGGCCATCCGCTCGTCGGCGTCCAGGGTGGCCAGCAGGGCCAGCCCGGCCGGCGGGCCCTCGGTCTCGGCGAGCGCGACCGCCCGGTTGAGGGTGACCATCGGGTTGGGCGCGATCCGCTCCAGGATCAGGTAGAGGGCGTGCACCTGCGACCAGTCGGTCTCCTCGGCCGTGGCCGCGTCGGCGTGCGTGGCGGCGATGGCGGCCTGCAGCAGGTACGGTCCCAGCGCCGGACCGGCCAGTGCCCGCTTGACCAGCGCGGTGCCCTCGTCGATCAGCGCGCGGTCCCACTTCGCGCGGTCCTGCTCGTCCAGCGGCACCAGGTCGCCCGCCGCCGTCGTGCGGGCCTCCCTGCGGGCGTGGGTCAGCAGCATCAGTGCGAGCAGCCCGGTCACCTCGCCGTCCCCGGGTAGCTGCGCGTGCACCATCCGGGTCAGCCGGATCGCCTCGTGCGCGAGGTCGGCGCGGTGCAGCTCGGTGCCCGAGGAGGCGGTGTAGCCCTCGTTGAAGATCAGGTAGAGCACGTGCAGGACGACCCGGAGCCGCTTGTCGAGCTCCGCGCCGCGCGGCAGGCCGAACGAGCCGCCGGCGGCCTTGATGCGCTGCTTGGCCCGGCTGATCCTGGCCGCCATCGTGGCCTCCGGCACCAGGAACGCGCGGGCGATCTCGGCGGTGGTCAGGCCGCCGACCGCGCGCAGCGTCAGGGCGGTCTGGGAGGCCGGGGTCAGCGCCGGGTGGCAGCACAGGAACAGCAGGACCAGGGTGTCGTCGGTGTCCGGCACGTCCTCGGGCACCGCCTCGGCGGCCGTCGCCGCCTCCCGCTCGCGGCGTGCGCGGTCGCTGCGCAGCTGGTCGATGAGCCGGCGGGAGGCGACCGTCACCAGCCAGCCGCGGGGGTTGTCCGGCACGCCCTCGGCCGGCCACTGCACGGTGGCGGCGAGGACGGCCTCCTGCACGGCGTCCTCGCACTCCTCGAACCGGCCGTGTCGGCGTACCAGCGTGCCGAGGACCTGCGGCGTGAGCTCACGCAGCAGGTCCTCGACGGCCTGTGTTGTCATGCCTCCAATTGTCCGTCGGCGAACATCACCTGGCGCACCTCGACCCCCAGGCCCTCGATCGCGGCGTCCGGGATCCGCGCGGCCAGCTCGATGGCCCGCTCCCTGTCCTCGCAGTCGACGAGGTAGAAGCCGCCCAGGTACTCCTTGGCCTCCAGGAAGGGGCCGTCGGTCACGACCGGCTGGCCGTTGCGCACGGACACCACGGCGGCCTGCGACGGGTCGACCAGCGCCTGCGTGGTGATCAGCTCGCCGGACTCCTTCAGCTCCTCGATGAACCTGCCGTGGCCGTCGCCGATCGCCGCCCTCTCCTCGTCGGTCAGCGCGTCCAGCACGGCCGGGTTGATGTGCATGCTGATCAGGAACTGCATCTCGTGCTCCTCGTGGTCCACGGGCCCCGGAGCGGGCCCTCCAACGGGTGGGTCGGATCCGCCGCCGCGGTCTTGACGCCCCCGGCCGGAACTCTCGCACGGATTTCCTCCCGCACCGGTGTCAAGAAGCCATCGGCCGCTCCGACCGACCGGCAGAAGTCGAGAGAACGGAGAGCTTCGGATATGCGGATCAACCGGGCGTGGCTGGGCGCGGCCCTCCTCATGCTGCCGACATTCCTCGTCGCGATGGACATGACGGCGCTGCTTCTCGCGCTCCCGCAGCTGAGCGCGGATCTGGGCGCCACCGGCGTCCAGCAGTTGTGGATCAGTGACGGCTACGGATTCCTGGTGGCCGGCTTCGTCATCACGATGGGCACGCTCGCCGACCGGATCGGCCGCCGGCGGCTGCTGGTCATCGGCGCGGCGGCGTTCGCGGTGCTGTCGGTCGCGGCCGCCTTCGCGACCGGCCCGCTGATGCTGATCGTCGCACGTGCGCTGCTGGGCGTCGCCGGCGCGACCCTGGCACCGGCCACCCTCGCCCTGCTGACCACCATGTTCCCCGACGAACGGCAGCGCGGGAAGGCCATCGCGATCTGGGCGACCTGCCAGTTCACCGGCGGCGCGCTCGGACCCGTGCTCGCCGGATTCCTGCTCCAGCACTTCTGGTGGGGATCGGTGTTCCTGGCCGCCGTGCCGGCGATGGCGCTGCTGGCGCTCGCCGGGCCGGTCCTGCTGCCGGAGTCCCGCAGCGACCGGGCCGGCCGGCTGGACCCGGCCGGCGTCGGGCTCTCGCTCGCGGCGATGCTCCTGACGGTGTACGGCGTCAAGCAGCTGACCGTCGAGGGCGCGCGGACCGGGCCGGCGGTCGCCCTCGTCGTCGGCGCGGCCCTCGGATTCCTGTTCGTCCGCCGGCAACTGCGGCTGGAGGCGCCGCTGCTGGACCTGAGGCTGCTGCGCAGCCGCCCGTTCACGGCCGTCCTCGTCGCGCTGGTGCTGGCCGGCGTCGCCATGGCCGGTACGGGCCTGCTGGTGACCCAGTACCTGCAGAGCGTGCTGGGCTTCTCACCGGTCGCGTCGGCGGCGCTGTTCACGCCCATGGGGCTGGGCGTGGCGGCCGGCACCATGGCCGCACCGGCGCTGGCCCGGCGGATGAAGCCGGCGACCGCGATCGCCGGGGGCCTGGCGGGGTCGGCGCTGGGCAGCCTGCTGCTGGTCGGCGTCGACGGTGCGCGCGCGCTGCCGCTGGTGATGACCGGCATCGCCGTCCTGGCGCTGGGCACCGGTCCGCTGTTCGCGCTGGGCACCGGACTGGTCGTCGGATCCGCGCCGCCGGAGCGCGCCGGCTCGGCGGCGTCGATGTCGGAGACCGGCAACTACCTCGGTGGATCGCTCGGCCTGGCGCTGCTCGGCGCGGTGGCCGCGGTGGTCTACCGCAGCCGGATGGACGGCGTGTCCGACTCCCTGGCGGGTGCGGTCGCCGCCGCCCGGCACCTTCCCGCCGGCCAGGGCGCGGAACTGCTGCACGCCGCGCGGGAGGCGTTCACCGCCTCCCTGCACGTCACCGGCGCCGTGGCCGCGGTCATCTTCGCCGGGCTGGCCGCGCTGATCCTGATGATGCGCCCGGCGACCCGGACGGCCCCGGTCGCGCTCCCCGGCCACGAGGCGGCTCGTCCGTAGCACCGCCGGGTGCCGCGACAGGGTCCGGGACCGCGGTGTCCGGTGAGCGGCCGGAAATCCGGTTGACCGCGGGAGGGCGCCTTCGGAGACTGCTGCGGTGATCTTCTCCGACGCGGACGCCGCGGCGCTCTACGACCTGATGTATCCGTGGGATCCCGACCGGTACCCCGGCGACGCCTTCTACGACGGCCTGGTGATGGCCGCCGACGCCGTGCTGGACGTGGGATGCGGGACGGGGAGCATGCTGCACCGGGCGCGCGAGCGCGGGCACACCGGGCGGCTCGTCGGGCTGGACCCGGACCGGGCGGCGCTGGAGCGTGCCCGGCGGCGCGCCGACGTCGAGTGGGTCGAGGGCGTCGCCGCGGACGCGGCCTGGGACCGGGAGTTCGACCTGGCGACCATGGCGAGCAACGCCTTCCAGTGCCTGGTGGGCGACGACGAGCTGCGCGCCTCGCTCACCGCGATCCGGGCGGCGCTGCGCGACGGGGGCCTGTTCGCCTTCGAGACGCGCCACCCGCAGGCGCGGGCCTGGGAGGACTGGACCCCGCAGAACGCGACCGAGGTCGTGGACGCCGCCGGCCGCACGCTCCGGGTGGCGCACCGGGTCGAGTCGGTGGCCGGGGACGTCGTGACGTTCACCGAGACGACCAGCGGCCCGGACGGAGCCGTCCTGCGGGTCGACCGGACGCGCCTGCGCTTCCTGGACGAGTCCGGGCTGCGGGCGTTCCTGACCGGGGCCGGGTTCGCGATCGAGGCGCAGTACGGCGACTGGCACCGCGGGCCGGTCACCGCCGCGAGCCGGGTCGTCGTCACCCTCGCCCGCCGCCTGTGAGCCCTGGGCGGGCGGCCGCGCAGCCGTTCCTCCGGGGCCGGGAGCGCCGCGGCCGGCACCGCCACCGGAGCGGGGCGCGATGGTCGACAATGAACGGCATGCCGCAGATCACCATCGAGTACTCCGCATCCCTCGCCGAGGCGTTCGACCGGCGCGGGTTCGCGCTGGCCCTCCATCCGGCCGCCGCCGAGTTGATCGGCAGCGCCCTGCCGGATTTCAAGACGCGCTTCCGGCCCGTCACCGAAGCGGTCATCGGCAGCGGCGCGGACACCGAGGCGATGATCCACGTGGACCTGGCGATCCTGCCCGGCCGTGCCCCCGAGGTCAAAGCCCGGCTGGGAGATCTGACCCTCGCGATGCTGTGCGAGCACCTCAAGCCTGGAACGGGGCTGAACATCCAGGTCACCGTCGAGGTCCGGGACATCGAGAGCTACCACAAACGGGTCCTGGCACGATAGCCGGACGCGCGGATGCCGATCAGGGGACGGCCGCGAGCGTCCGCCCGGGCCGGGGAAGCGCTCCGGGCCCCGCCTGACCGGGCCCCGTCAGCCGGTGGGGGCGTGGCGGGGCCAGGGGTGGGCGGCTTCGAGCTGGGCGGCCAGGGTGAGCAGCTGGGCCTCGCCGCCGGGGGCCGCGACGAGCTGGACCCCGATGGGCAGGCCGGTGGAGTGCCTGCCGTACGGGACGGTCATCGCGGGCCAGCCCGCGAGGTTCCAGGCGGCGGTGGCGGGGGCGTAGGTCAGGTTGGCGCGGGCGTTGGCCAGCAGGCCGCGCTCGCCCCAGCGCGCGGCCGGCGGCGGGACCGCCGCCAGCGCCGGGGTGACGAGCACGTCGGCGTTGCCGAACCACTGGTCGGCGCCGTGGGCCCGCCAGCGGTCGCGGCCCTTCGCGCCGTCCAGCCCGAACGCCCGCAGGGCCTTCCCGGTGCGGGCCAGGGCCTTCGTGCGCCGCTCCAGCCGGTGCCGGTCGAGCCCGGCGGCGTCCTCGCGGGCGCACGCGAACCAGGCGGCCACCGCGGCCGAGCCGAGCCAGACGGGCAGCCGCGCGCCGTGCTCCACGACCGTGTGCCCGGCCTCGCCGAGTGCGCGCGCGGCCTCGGTGACGGCCCGCTGGAACTCGGGGTCCACCGCGAACCCCGGGGGCAGCGGGCACGGCGCGACGGCGACGCGCAGCCGCAGCGGCTCGGACGGGACCAGCCCGCCCGGGTAGTCGTCGATCGCCTCGCCCACCCGCAGGGACTCGGTCTCGCCGGGCGTGGCCAGGGACATGTCGCCGGCCATCACGGCGAGGGCGAGGGCGAGGTCGGTGACCGTCGTGGCGAGCGGGCCGTTCTCCGACATGCCGTGCCAGTCGTGCTCCGGCGGGGGGACGACGCCGAGACCGGGCTTGATGGTGACGAGGCCGCAGCAGGCGGCCGGGATGCGCAGCGAGCCGAGCCCGTCGTTGCCGTGGGCCAGCGGCACCATGCCCGCCGCCACGGCGGCGGCGCTCCCGCCGGACGAGCCGCCGGGCGTGCGGGAGGGGTCCCAGGGGTTGCGCGCCACGCCGTACACGCTGTCGGAGAACCCGGCCAGGCAGAGCTCCGGCACGTTGGTGAGGCCGACGACCACCGCGCCCGCCGCGCGGAGCCGGGCCACCACGGGGTGGTCGTCGGGGGCGGGCGCGTCCGGGGTGGCGGCCGAGCCGTTGCGGAGCGCCTCGCCGCGGACCGCGACGTTGTCCTTGACCGCCACCGGCACCCCGGCGAGCGGCAGCTCCGCCAGGTCCGCACGCTCCTGTACGGCCCGCGCCTCGGCGAGCGCCGCCTCGGCGCGGACCGTGCGGAACGCCCCGACCCGCCCGTCGCGCTCGGCGATCACGGCGAGGTGCTCCTCGACGATCTGCGGAGCGGTGGCCTTGCCCTGTCGTACGGCCTCCGCGATCTCCGCTGCGGACTTCCCCACCCACGACATGTACCGAGTGTGGTCCTGCGGGCACGTGTAGGGGAAGTGTCCTGTGTCTCAATCGGATGACGTGTCCTGCCGCGGTTCCTCCCGCGGCTCCCTGCGCGGTGTGCGGCCCGCCTCCTTGAGAGCCAGGCGCAGCGCGTACTCGATCTGCGCGTTGACGCTGCGCAGGTCGTCGGCCGCCCACCTGGCGATCGCCTCGTAGACGGCCGGATCGAGCCTGAGCAGGAGCTTCTTGCGCTCTGGCATGGTGTCAGGAGTAGAGGCTGCCGGCGTTGAGCACCGGCTGGGTCGCCCGGTCGCCGCACAGGACGACCAGCAGGTTCGAGACCATCTGCGCCTTCCGCTCCTCGTCCAGGTCCACCACGCCCTCGTCGGCCAGCTTGGTCAGCGCCAGCTGCACCATGCCCACGGCGCCGGAGACGATGTGCGTGCGGGCCGCGACGACCTGGGCCGCCTGCTGGCGGACCAGCATCGCCTGGGCGATCTCCGGAGCATAGGCCAGATGGGTGATCCGCGCCTCCAGGACCTCCACACCGGCCAGCTCGGTGCGCTCGCGCAGCTCGGTGGTGAGCTCCCCGGCGACCTCGGCGCCGTCGCGCAGGCTGGTGCGGCCCTCCTCGTGGGCGTCGTAGGGGTGGCTGGTGGCGAGGTGGCGCACCGCCGCCTCGGACTGGATCGCGACGTACTCCTCGTAGTCGTCGACGGAGAAGGCGGCCTTGGCGGTGTCGGTGACCTTGTAGACGACGACCGCGGCGATCTCCACGGGGTTGCCGTCGGCGTCGTTCACCTTGAGCTTGGCCGTCTCGAAGTTGCGGACCCGCAGGGTGACGCGCTGCTTGGTGGTCAGCGGGAGCACGCACTGGAAGCCCGCCTGGCTCACCGTGCCGACGTAGCGGCCGAGGAACTGCACCACCTTCGCCTCGTTCGGGTTGACGACGGTGAAGCCGGTGGAGACGAGGACGGCGACGACGCCCCACAGGACGCCGGCGCCGATCAGGGCCGGGATCGAGACGGCCCAGCCGGCCGCCGCCAGGGCCGCGCCCAGCACCAGCAGGCCGGCCAGGACGAGGAAGCCGTTCATCCGGGACGCGGGTCGTTCCATGCTCCACCTCCGCTATCGGGGGACTATCGAAGTGATATCACCACGATAGCCCATGAAGTGCCGTGCGCGCACCGCCGTACGGTCCGCGGTCCGGGGCCCGGGTCCGCGGGTGGAGGGTTCCAAGTGAGTCTCAAGCCGGGCCCGGCACACTGGCCGGCATGTGGTTCCTCGATCGCACGGCACGACAGCTCCGCCGCCACCCCGCCCTGCTCACCTACCGGCCCCCGGAGCCGGCTCGGCTGGAGAGCCTGCTCCGCCAGTACGACCCCCGGCTGACGCGCTCGGGGGACTGGTTCGTCGTGCGCGGGACCAAGGTCCGCTGGGCCGAGCTCACCGAGGACCTGGCCGCCAGGGCGCGCGTGCCCGCGGACCGGCGCGGGGCGATCATCGCCTGCGGGGGCGGGCACCGGACCGCGGGGACCTTCCTGCTGAACGGCCTCGCCAGCCGCCTGGGCGGGGCGCTGCACCCGGCGGCCGACCACGACGACTCGGTGTCCGTCGAGGTGAACCTGGGCAGGCGCGCCGTGCTCGACTGCGAGGAGGTGGCCGGCCTGGTCCGCCCGATCCTCGGGGAGCGGGCCGTCGCGCACGACCACGACCTGGGCCTGTGCCGGATCGGTGGCGAGGAGCAGCGCGTCGAGGTCCACTACAGCCGCCCGGACCCCGACTGGCAGGGGGAGGACGAGGAGGAGCACCTGATCGACCTGGACCTGCCGCGCCCGGCCGGCCCGGACGACCCGGACCTGGAGCGCCTCTACCAGGCGGCCGTGGCCCTCGCCGCCGCCCTCGGCGGGACCATCACCTCCAGGGACATGCCCGTCACCCGCTTCGAGGACATCGTCCCCACCCGGGACCGCCTGCCCGCCTGACGGCGCCTGCGCGGCGATCCCGGTGATCTATGGTGCTCCGTACCGATACGGACCGGAGAGAGGGAGCACAGGGTGATGGAGCCGAGGGAGATCGACTGGCTGCACGCGGTCCGGTCGCTGGCCAAGGTCGTGGGCGTCTCCGTGCTGCTCTTTCTCGCCCTCAACGTGGCCGAGCGGCTCGTCGTGCTCCACGTCGACCTGGACGGTGAGCGGACCGCGCGGGTGTACGGCACCGCGGCGCAGGTGGTGAACCCGGACAAGCGCTTCCACGGCGCCGATCTCGACGAGGGACTGATCAGGACGGTGTACACGCTGCGGGGGGAACCGCGCACGGCCGCCCCCGCCCGGGGCGAGACGGCCTACACCGTCACGGAGAGCCTGCCCGGCGTGGAGGCACCGGGCCTGGCGGAGCCGGAGCGCTCCGCCCTGACCGAGGCGGTCCGGGCCGTGGAGGGCGAGGGCGGCTCGGGAAGCCCGAAGGACAAGCAGGAGCTGGGCGAGGCCCTCGACAGGCTGCCGCCGGCGCTCACCGCCGTGGCGGTGGTGGAGTTCGCATGGCCGCTCACGGCGGAGAAGCTCGTCGCCCTCAACCGGAGGCACGGCCTGTGCGGCGACGAGAGCGTCTCCTACGTCTACAGCCGGCATCACTACGACGACTCCGACACCGTCCCCCTGTCGAACGCGGTCGTCTGGAACCGCGACATGGCCTGGGTGCTTCCCTGGGACGAGCCGGCCGAGTACCGGTGCGAGACCGAGCCGGAGGCGGCGCTGGCGGCGTTCCGGACGTGGACCGGGCTGCTGAGGGAGGGCGACGACCTGGCCGTGTTCGGGCTGACCCGGGACGAACTGGTGGACGCGGCCCGGGAAGGGGTGGCATACGGGTTCGTCGCCGACCGGTGGCGCCTGGCCGACCTGCGCAAGCTGCTCGACGACCCCGATGTGCGGACGGTCCGCGTCGCCGACCTGGCCTTCGGGCTGGGAACGGGTCCCGGTGCCGGGATCCGGCCGGGCGGGGCCCGGTGACCGGCGGTACGGCCCGGTGACCGGCGGCCAGGGGCGGCGTCAGCGGCGAGGGTTGGTGCGACGGGTGGCGGCGGCCGAGAGGGGGTCCTCCGGCCAGGGGTGCCTGGGGTAGCGGCCGCGCAGCTCGGCGCGGACCGCGCGGTAGCCCTCCCGCCAGAACGACGCCAGGTCGGAGGTGACCGCCGCCGGACGGCCCGCCGGGGAGAGCAGGTGCACCACCAGCGGCACCCCCGCCACCTCGGGCGCGGAGTCCCAGCCGAACAGCTCCTGCAGCTTGGCCGCGAGGACCGGCCGCTCTCCCGAGTAGTCGATCCTGATCCGCGACCCGCTCGGCACCTCGATCCGCTCGGGGGCCGTCTCGTCCAGCCGGACGCTCCACGGCACCAGCCGGTGCAGGGCCGCGGCCACGTCGATGCGCTCCAGGTCGGCGCGGCGCCGGGCCCGGGACAGCTCGGGCTCCAGCCAGAGGTCCGCGGCCCCGATGAGGGCCTCGTCGTCCACCGCGGGCCAGGGGTCGCCGAGCGCGCGGCGGCAGAAGGCCAGGCGCTCGCGGAGCGCCACCGCCTCGGGGGTCCAGCGCAGCACCGCCGGGCCCTCGGTGCGCAGGCCCTCCAGGAGGGCGGGCCGGACGTCGGCCTCGCGCAGCGGGACCGAGGACAGCTCGATCGCGCCGAGGCGCTCGACGCGCCGGGCCGAGACGTCGCCCTGCCGCTCCCCGGGCGGGAGGCGCCAGGCGACCTCGTCGGCACGGGTGTGCAGGGGCGCGGCGGCCAGCCGGGCGGTCTCCTCGTCGATCACCGCGGCCTGCCTGATCCGTGCCGCCGCCGAGCCCGCGGGCCGGTCCGCGACCGCGACCGCCAGCCACTCCGCCGTGCCCAGCCGGGAGCCGGCGGGCAGCTCGGCGGCGGTCCCCGAGGCCATCAGGTAGGACCCGCCCCGCCGCCGGGCCACCCGTTCCGGATAGGCCAGCGCCACCACCAGCCCGGCCACCTCGTCGTCGCTCCACCGCCCGGCCGGGCTCCGGCCGCCGGGCGGGGACCCGTCCGGTCCGGCCGCGGCCTGCCGTGCCGTCCCGTCCGGTCCGGCCGCGGCCTGCCGCGCCGACCCGCCTCCCCCGGGTACGGCGCGCGGCACGGCCCGCGCCAGCCGGTCGGCCTCCCGGCGCCAGCGGGCGGAGAAGGCGTCGTCCCCCCGGCGGGCGGAGCGCCAGAGCGCGACCAGGTCGTCGCCCGCGTCCCGGGGGAGCTGCTCGGACAGCAGCGCGACCACCTCGGCCGCGCGCTCGCCGACCCGGCCGCCCGCGTCCACCAGGGCACGTGCCAGGCGCGGGTGCACCCCGGCCGCGGCCATCGCCCGGCCCCGGCCGGTGACGCGGAGGCCGGCGGCGCTCGGAAGGCCCGCGCCGGAACCGTCGCGGGAGCCGTCCGGGGAGCCCGCGGCGGAGCCGCCCGCGCGGGACCCGCCCGGGGAGCCCGTGCCGGGGCCCTCCAGGGCTCCGAGGGCGAGCAGTGCGCGGTGGGCGTCCTCCAGCGCGGCGGCCGGGGGCGGGTCCAGCAGAGCGAGCCCCCGCGCCGCGGGGTCGCCCCAGCAGGCCGCCTGGAGGGCGAAGCCGGTCAGGTCGGCCAGGGCGATCTCGGGCCGGGAGTGCGGGGGGAGCCGCTCGTGCTCGGCCGCAGACCAGCACCGGTAGACGACGCCGGGCGCCTGGCGGCCCGCCCGCCCGGCCCGCTGCTCGGCGGAGGCCTTGGAGACGCGGACCGTGGTGAGCGAGCCGAGGCCGCGGGCGTGGTCGGTGCGCGGCTCGCGGGCCAGGCCGGAGTCGACCACGACGCGGACTCCGGGCACGGTCAGGCTCGACTCGGCGATCGAGGTGGCGAGGACCACCCGCCGGGTGCCGCCGGGGGAGAGCACCTCGTCCTGCACGCGGGCCGGCGCCTGGCCGTGGACCTGCAGGACGCGCGGGCCGCCGGGGCCTTCGAGGTCGGCGAGCAGCCCGGCGACCCGGCCGATCTCGCCCACCCCGGGAAGGAAGCACAGCACGTCCCCCTCCTGCTCGGCCAGCGCCCGCCGTACGACGGCGGCGACGTGGGCGAGGAAGGCGGGGTCCACCCGCAGGCCGTGCGGCGGCGCCGTCGGCCGGGCGGGCGGCGCCCAGACCGGGGTGACGGGGTGCACGGCGCCCCGGGCGCGGACGATCGGGACCGCCGGTCCGGGTGTCTGCGGGCCGGTCCCACCGGAGTCTCCGGTCCGCTCCGGTCCGGGCACCCGTGATCCGGGGCGGGCGGGGGCCTCGGCGGCCCCTCCGGGATCCCGGGCGGTGTCGCCGCGGGCCGTCTCCCCGCCGCTCTCCCCGGTGGCCAGGAGCCGGGCCCAGGGACCGGCGTCGGCGGTGGCGGAGGCGGCGATCAGCCGCAGGTCGGGGCGGAGGGTCGCGCGGACGTCGAGGAGGAAGGCGAGCGCGGTGTCGGCGTCGAGGTGGCGCTCGTGGCACTCGTCGAGCAGGACCGTGTGCACGCCGTCCAGCTCGGGGTCGCGCTGGAGCCGCTGGAGGAGGACGCCGGTGGTGACGACCTCCACGAGGGTGCCCGGTCCGCTGCGGCGCTCGCCCCGCACCGAGAAGCCCACCTCGGCGCCGATCTCCGAGCCCAGCAGCCAGGCCATGCGCCGGGCCGCGGCCCGCACCGCGATCCGGCGCGGCTCGGCCACGAGCACCTTCCCCCGGGGCGCCTGCCGGGGCGGGCCGCTCGGACCGGTCCCGCTCAGGCCGGTCCCGCTCAGGCCGGTCCCGCTCAGACCGGTCCCGCCAGGGAGCCCGTCCAGGAGCCCGGCCAGGGCGAGCGGGACGAGAGTGGTCTTGCCGGTGCCGGGCGGCGCGACGAGGACGGCCGCGCCGCGCTCGTCCAGCGCCGCCAGCAGCTCGGGCAGGGCGTGCCGGACGGGCAGGGCGGACCACTCGGCACGCTCGTTCCGTCCGCGCTGGGCCACCGGGTCCGCCCGCGCGTCAGTCCTGGCCGGCGGCCGGGTCGAGGACGCCGAAGCTCACCAGGGCGATGATCACCACGCCGAGGGCCACCCGGTAGATCACGAAACCGGTGAAGCGGTGGGTGCTGATGTACTTCAGGAACCAGGAGACCGCCGCGTAGCCGACCAGGAACGAGATGGCGGTCGCCAGGATGGTCGGGCCCCAGGCGGGGGCCTGGCCCTCGCCGATGTCGAACAGCTTCAGCACCCCCGCGCCCAGCACCGCGGGGATGGCCAGCAGGAAGGAGTACTTGGCGGCCTCCTCGCGGCGGTAGTCGAGCAGCAGGCCCGCGGTGATCGTGCCGCCGGAGCGGGAGACGCCCGGGATCAGGGCGAGGGACTGGGCGAGGCCGTACAGGAGGGAGTGGGTGAAGCTGAGGTGCCGCTCCAGCGTCAGCTTGTCACGGGCGGAGCGGTCGACGAGCCAGAGGATCAGGCCGAAGACGATCAGCGTGGTGCCGATCAGGCGCAGGTCGCGGAAGATCGTGTCGATCTTCTCCTCGAAGAGCAGGCCCAGGACGAGGATGGGGAGCGTACCGACGATCACGTACCAGCCCATCCGGGCGGCGTGGTGCGCGCGCAGCGCCGGCGTCCACAGGGCCCGGGTCCAGGTGGAGATGATCTCCCAGATCTCCTTGCGGAAGTAGATGAGCACCGCGGCCTCGGTGCCGAGCTGGATCACCGCGGTGAAGGCGGCGCCGGGGTCCTCCCAGCCGAAGAACGCGGAGACGACCCGGATGTGGGCGCTGGAGGAGATGGGCAGGAACTCCGTCAGTCCCTGAAGGAGTCCGAGGACCACCGCTTCGAACCAGCCGATCAACGTGGATGCCTTCCGTACCGCACGGGCGTGACCTACGCGAGGTTAGCGGAGCCGTGGGACGGCCGTGACCCGGCCATGGGGCCGGTCCGGCGGGGGCGGGAGGGGCCGGTGATCGGTCATGAGGCCGGTGCCGGGGGCGTGGGAGGTCAGTGCGACTCCCGGTCCAGCGGGCCCCAGGCGTCGGACCCCTGGCTGTCGATCAGCTCCTCGGCCTCCTCCATGACGGCGTCGTCGACGATCGCCACCGCCTCGTCGCACCGGATGAGGGGCTCGTTGTCGGGCCCCCGGCCCACCTCCCGGCCGGACAGCACCCACGCCCTGACGCCGGGGCCGCGCTCGCGCCGCAGGTGGGAGTAGTCGTGCAGGCGCCGGGCCGCCCAGAGCCGGACCGGGCGGTCCCCCCACCAGTCCTCCACGTCCAGCGGGTTGGCCGACAGGCCGGGCAGCGCGGCCCCCGTCAGGGAGTCCCGGCTGCACCCCTCGGCCTCGTCCTTCTCCAGGTCCCGGGACCAGCGGATGAACAGTCCCCGCCGCTCGTCCAGCAGCGACGCCAGCTCCTTCAGACTGGTGACGACGGATGGTCGCGACACCACGTGTTCACCTCTTTTTCCCGTGCGTGTGGTCGGCGGTTCCCCCGCGCTTTCCCGTACGGCGGCTCATGCCCCGATCACGGGGACGTATGAGCCGCGGGGCGGACGGGGGCGTTCCGCGCGCCGCGGGGCCGCGTCGTGGGGCCCTGTCGCCCGCCGTGAGACTGCGCCGCGGGCCGCGTCGCGTGCCGTGGAACCGTGCCGTGGGGCCGTGCCGTGGGGCCGTGCCGTGGGGCCGTGCCGTGGGGCCGCGCTGAGGTCCGCGCCCGGGGTCCGGATCCGGGAGGGGCCGCTCCGCCGGGCACGCCGCGGCCGGGACCGCCGCCCGGCGGCCCCGGCCGGAGGCGGGCCGTCAGCGGTTGCCCTTCGCCGCGGAGATGTCGGCCAGTGCGGAGTCGGAGTCGCGGTCGATCGCCAGGTCTCCGATGCTCACGATGCCGACGGCGTGGTCGCCTTCGACGACCGGGATCCGCCGTACGGCCTTGTCGCGCATCAGCTGCACGACCTGCTCGATGCTGGTGTCGGGCCCGACCGTCGTGAGCTCCTCGCTGCACGCCTCCCGGACGGGTGTGTCGGGGCCCTTGTCCTGGGCCACGACGCGGACGGCGATGTCGCGGTCGGTCACGATCCCGCTGACGTGGCCGTCGTCGGTGAGGATCACCGCTCCGGTGTCCTGGCTGACCATCAGCTGGGCCGCGGCGGAGACGGGCTGGCTCGCGTCGAGAGTCGCCGGTTCTGCCGTCATCACGTCGGCCACAGTCCTGCTCATGGGGTCCTCCTCTGCTCGCGCTTGCCGGATTCCTACCCCGGATGAAACGGACAAACAGTCATATTTCACACGTAGGCCGGTGCCCCTTCTCCGAGGAGCACCGGCCCGCGGTGCGGGGTCGTGCCGACGGTCACGACGGCCACGGCGGCTGCTGGTCCGGCGGCACGCCGCCGCCCTCGCCGCCGCCCTTGTTGCCCTTGTCCATGGCGTGCGGACGGCCGCCCTTGGTGGAGCCGCTGGGCGTCTCGGGCATGACGTCGAGGTTCTCGTCGTTCGTCGGCGCCCCGCCGGATCTGCGGAGCTCGTTCTGCTGCGGTTGGGTCATGGTGTTCTCCTCGCCGTGCGAGAGGGTCGTCTTCTCCTGGTGCGGGCCTCTGCCCGCCCTCCCGTCCTGGGCTGCCCGAGAACGAACGGTATGAACCTGAACAAATGTCTTATTTGGTGTTAAAGGCAATCGTTCGGGCATGAGGGGGCTATGAGCATGCCCGAGGAGAACCAGCCCAAGACCGCTGACAACGATCCGCTGCTGCGGTCGGTCGCCGAACAGGGGCGGACCGAGGAGGAGCCCGAGGAGGGCTCGGCCGGCGAGGCCGGTGGCGAGGGGCGGGGCGGAAGGGCCTAGCCCGGCGCTGCCCGCCGGGGAACGGCGCCGCCGGGCGGGCCGGGTGCTCCCCGCCCGCCCGGGTGCGCCGCCGTGTCCCGGCGGGATCCCCCGCTCCCTCCTACCGGCGGGTGATCTTGACGTCGTCGATCCCGGCCTCCACCAGGGAGGCGCCCGAGGCGTCGG